>CAYPMJ010000006.1:0-39688 GCA_964411785.1 uncultured Oscillospiraceae bacterium | reverse complement strand
CTTAAGGATTCAACGGCCGCTTCCGTGTAAGCACAGTCATTCGCGGGAGGTCATACGGGCTCTGATCAGAATTTTTGCGGCGCCGCCGTTGGCGGCATGTGGATTCCGGGCTGACACCCTGGAAAAAGGAAAGGAGGAAGCACAATGGTGAAAAAGCATTCTGTCTGGAAAACGATTACGCTCCTCGTACTGGTGCTCTCGCTTCTGACGCTCTGCGGATGCAGCGGGGATGCTGGAACGACGGACGGAGGCGACGAGACGCAGACGCCATCGGGCGATGGTGAGGGTGGAACGGAGGATGGCGGGGCATCCGCCGGCGGTGAGAACACGCCTATCGCCGCTGACTGGGACGAGGAAACGCTTCTTGCAGCCGATTTCCTGCTTTACAATGTAAACTGCGGCGGAGCCGGCACGACACTGCCTGAGGGCGAGACGTGCGGCATATACCAGTCGGTGGCGGACCAGCCATACGGCGAGGACGCCGGGACAGGCAAGAGCTGGGGCTATACGCCTGTGACCGGCCTTGTGGAAGATGAAGCAAGCACCGGAACGGGCATGACAGCCTACAGGCTGGCGTTTGACCAGGAGGCGGATGTGGAGACGCCTGAGATACTTTACACCTTCCAGCTGCCGGCAGGTGAGTATGACGTGACAGTGGGCTTCTATGATCCGCCAGGTGTCAGAACCGTGGACGTTGACTGTGAGGGAGAGGCTCTGGAGCTGGATACCAGACTTCTCCGATATAAGCTGGCGGAGGTTCAGGGCACTGTGGTGTGCGAGGATGGGGAGCTTAATGTCCGCGTCTATAACAGCGACGCGAAGAATTTTATGGACTGGCCGATAGTCAGCTATATCCGCGTGTCGGTGAAGCCGGAGTACACAGCGGAGCTTCTGACGACAGCGCTGAGTGCCTATTTCGCAGGTGACGGGGAGGGCGTGTATACCACCGCAAGCTGGGAGGCATATAAGGAGGCTTATGAGACTGCTGAGAAGCTGTCGCAGGAGTCATCGCCCAGCGAGACAGGGCTTAAGGACAGCTTGACGGCCTTGCGGAGCGCCTATCAGGGACTTGTGCTCAAGTACCGCTATGATTCATTCAGCCCGGGCGAGGTATGGCGCGATACTGAAAACAATATTATTCAGGCCCACGGAGGCCAGGTACAGCAGCTTGAAGTACCGGATTCGGTTACCGGGCAGCTTGTGACGAAATGGGTCTGGGTGGGCGAGGACAAGTCGCTTGGCTACAGGGGCGGAGTTCGCGCATACAGCTCAGATGACCTCTATAACTGGCAGTTCGAGGGAGTCATCATGCGCAACGTGGACACGCGTGAGAGTCTGGATGAGGACGAGTATTTCCAGGAGGTTTACGCCGGGTACACAGCGGAGGAGCTGGACAGGGTTTATCTCTGCATCAACTCAACCACGTCCGTTATAGAGCGCCCGAAGCTCCTTTACAACGAGAAGACGCAGCAGTATGTTCTGTGGTTCCACGCCGATGGGCCGACGGAGACGAGCGATTCCAATTACGCTGCCGCGTGCGCGGGACTGGCCGTTTCAGACAGTCCCTTTGGTCCGTACCGGTTTGTGGACAGATATCGGCTGAATGTCTGTCCGCCTGACCAGGAGGATTACTATCCGGAGAGCCGCGGAATGGCGCGGGATATGAACCTCTTCAAGGACACGGACGGCACCGCATATATCATCTACTCCAGTGAGGAGAACCTGACTCTGTATATTTCAAAGCTTAATGATGAGTATACGTATCTTGCCACACCCCCGGAGGAGGCAGTATACGGAGTGGATTATATCCGCCTCTTCCCAGGTGCACAGCGGGAGGCCCCGGCTCTGTTTTACCGGGAAGGGAAGTATTATCTGCTCACGTCAGGCTGTACAGGCTGGGACCCGAACCAGGCGAGATACTATGTGGCGGATTCGGTTTTAGGTGAGTGGACATCGCTTGGAGATCCCTGTATAGGCGATGACAGTCACACTACCTTCCGTTCACAGAGCACATGTGTATTCCAGGACCCAGTTTCGGGGACATGGATATATATGGGAGATCGCTGGAATTCCGACGATCTGGCCAATTCAAGATATGTCTGGCTGCCCATTGACTTTGATGAGGATGGCAACATGAGCTTCTCCTTCACCGATGAGTGGACACTGAGCAGGTGAAAGACCTTAAGGAAGCTTAAAGTAAAGATCGCTCCAGCCAATTTACGGGAGATTCCATGAAATCCCGGCGTGAGCCGCGTCCATCGCGGCTCACGCCGGGATTGTTATGCAGATATGACATGCTTGCGGTGAATTGTCAATCTACGTTTTAAAATGGGTGTCCCTTTAAGGACAGAGAAATAAAAATACTTGAAGCACCAGTAAAACGTGCGTTTTGTGAATGTCAATGGGTTTTTGACCATGCGCCGGGGAATATTTGAGCCACTGACGCGACGAAAAAGCGAGCCACGCGCACATCAGTTTCCAAGCCACACTCCCAGCACCTGCGAAGAACTCCTCATAGCTGTCCATGGCCTTTTTAAACTCCGGACGCATTCCATCGACTAATCCTTCAGATTCGGAACCGGAAGGCTCATTGTTCTCGGGCTCAGTGTTCTCCGGTTCCTCGTCAGACTTATCAATCTTTATTGCCATTATGTTGAAACCTTCATACTTCAAGGAGAGATGCCAACCATCTGCGTTATCTGCTTTGGGAAATGTGTTTTCTTTGACTTCCCCTCAAATCCTGTTCCACGCCTGTAACCTTTCATTCTGCATCCCCCTGCATTTTAATTTCGGTGTTTTATATTTTCAGACATGATGTCCATCACATATCTGTTGGTATGGGTGGTGGCATTGTATCTGCAAATAACTTCTTCAATTCCTCAATTGAACCTGCTCTTGCCCATGAGGGCATTCCAGTTTTCCATACAAGACTGCTCTCGATGAGTTTTCCCTCCGATATCATTTGTCGCAAAATATTCAAGTCAAATGGACCTGCTGCCTGCCCATTCACTGCAACATGATATGCAACAGCCGGAATTGGAGGTGGAGTTGTGCTTGGTTGCTGAAGCGGCTGACTGACGTTGCCCATCATGCCATTCATAATACCTGCCATGTTTTGCCCGACCGCACCACCAAGCGCCATACCAGCCATCATTGCCGCCGGATTGAAACCTGCTCCATCATCACCTAAGTTTACGCCACCTGCATTATTTGCACCCATCTGTCCGAGAGCTTCTGCACCGGCAACTCCAACCTCCGCCTGCTTTTCAATCTGAAAGGCGCCGATATTAGAGGATTGAGTTTGCTTATGTAAGGTATATTGACCTTCTTCCCGCTGGATTCTCAACCGCTCGACATAATCTTTTGTTTCAGCCTGAACCTTAGCAGATGTGACCTCTTTCGTTACCGACATCAACTGTCGGTATCCATCGCTCGCCTTGTCAATCTCGATTGCTCCCAGATCAACCCCCGATACAGAGACACCAAAGTTTTCTCTCAGGCGATCGGTTATATACAACTCTACCGAGTCCGTGATCAGCGCTGTTTTTGCCTCTATCTGTATAACCGGTATATTGTTTTCTGCCGGAGCATTCGCCACAACATTCTTAACATATCTTGTAACCGTGTCTCGGATCTGCCTCTGAAAATCCTCAAGATTAAAGTTTATGAGCCTGTTTAACTTAATGAACTCGCGGTAATCGCTTATCTTAAAACTAATTGTTCCCCTTACCGCAACAGGGACACCGAAGTCCTGAAACCGTGGGTCATATACATCAAAGAATGGAACCCCGAATTTGACCTGGACGATCTGCGCAAGGTTGATAAAATAAATCTCTGCCTGAAACGGTGTGCCGCCTGCATAAGCTAACCCTACAATGCCGGCAAGCACAGGAAGGTTTTCTGTATTAATTGTCCGATCAAAAGGACCGACAATATAGTCCTGCATGACACCATTTTTCTGGTTGTAAACGAAAACCGCCACCTCACCATCTTTTACACGAAGGGAAGAACCCCAGCGAATTGCGTTCTCCCTGTTATTATCTGCTGCCCGAGAACCGGCAGGATGCCACTTCCAGATAAGGTATGATGGCTCATCGCAGCGGATAACATCCATAAAACCGCCAGCCTTAGGCATGTTAAACAACGCCATTACTTTCCCTCCCCGCCTGTGCCCCTCAGACTTTTAAAATAATTGACAGCTGCGATGATCAGCACTATGGCTCCACAAAGCTCAATCACGGAACCATTATCAAACAAAAACGATAATGAGATTATCAATAATCCACTTGCCACACTTACAATATAGTCTATAAATACAGCGCCTCTCTTAAAAAGGGAAGCTGCAGAGGCAATAAGGAATATACATCCTGCCAACTCCACAAGCGAACTGTTTCCCCCGGTACGATCGATGAACAAAGCCGCTATCACTAAAACCATTCCGGCGCCAATAGCAATGTTTCTTATGACAGTATCTAGGGTAAACCTGTTGATCTTCCGCTGCTTTTCGGCACTTATATTGTTTTGACAATTCGCATATATCTTCTCAATTTTAGAGAAATCATCATCTGTCTTAAAAAGCAGAACTGCCTTTTGATAGGCCTGTTCAAATTTAGCAAGCCACGCTTCATAGATATCTTTATCGTCTTCTCCGATAATATTGGACGACGCAATGACCATAAATTCGAGAATATCCTCCTTGGAATTCGGAATGGGGAAATTGCGTATCATGGTAACTTCCTGGGAGTTGGATGTTGCCTTGTTGATTTCCATGTACAATTCCTGCGCGGATTTGACGGCAGAATTCCCTCTTATTTCATAGCCACAAGAGGGGCAATGTGCAATAAAAGAGGGCAGAACCTCTCCGCAATTAGGGCATTTGTGAACACGCCCCTCATAAACTGCTTCTCGCCCACTGTTCATCGTCCTGTCTGCTGCAACACTGTGTCCACAAGCAGGACAGAACCTTGCTCCTTCATCCAGACGCTGGCCGCAATTTATACAAAACGCCATATTGCATTGTCTCCTTATACGACATGTTATTCATCTACCTTTACTGCATCACATATGTCTCCAATATTGCAATCCAAGTATTCACATATACGAAGCAAGACTGACAGCGCAACTTCCTCATTGCGCCGCAGCTTTGTCATTGTGCCTGTGGCTATATTTAAATCTTTACGCAATGTAGCCGGGGAAATTTCTTTATCTACTAACATCATCCACAGCTTTTTATAGCTCATCCTCATTATTTCACTCTCACTTCACCACTTTCAGACATACTTTCACAGGAGCATGATAGCACGATTCTCCTGTATTGTCAATCTCGTTCAGCAAAAAATCAAGCATTTTTCGCAAGAACTTGGCCAATCTAATCAAGTACGAGCGAAAGAAGGCGTTCTATGATGATGCTTAAGGCAGTCACGAAGGAAGCAGGTCTTGCAGTTATGAATTCGCATCGGAATCAGCATACAATAAGACAATGGTAAATCGTGAACTTTTTAACAACTTTTAATAACGCTCCTTGAAAGCGGACACTTCAGGTGATACAATAACAATTTAGACAAAATGAAAGCAGGAGGGACATAATAGATCATGTCAAAGCAAGAGTTCAAAGCCGAGTCCAAGCGGCTCCTGGACCTGATGGTAAATTCAATCTACACCCACAAGGAGATATTCCTCCGGGAGATTATCTCCAATGCCAGCGACGCCATAGACAAGCTGTGCTATATGTCGCTGACTGATGACAAGGTGGGCATGAACAGGGATGACTTCTGCATCCGCGTGAAGGCGGATAAAGACGCCAGGACGCTGACGGTCTCGGACAACGGCGTGGGTATGACGCGTGAGGATATGGAGGAGAATCTTGGCGTCATTGCCCATAGCGGGAGCTTCCAGTTCAAGAACGGACTTGAGAACACCGAGAACACAGACGTCGACATCATTGGACAGTTCGGAGTGGGCTTCTACAGCGCCTTCATGGTGAGCGACCAGGTGACTGTCATATCCCGCGCGTACGGGTCCGACAAGGCGGTGAAGTGGGAGAGCTCCGGCGCGGACGGCTACACCATCACCGATGCTGAGCGTGACACAGTGGGTACAGACGTGATCATGCATATAAAGCCGGACGGCGAGGACGAAAACTACACCACTTATCTTGAGACGTGGAAGCTGCGGGAGCTCATAAAGAAATACAGCGACTACGTCCGTTTCCCGATCCGCATGGACGTTGAGCACACCGAGTACAAGCCCACAGGCGAGAAGGATGAGGACGGAAACGACAAGACAGAGCCCGTCACCACCACCCAGGAGGAGACGATAAACAGTATGGTCCCCATCTGGCAGCGGAGCAAATCCGAGGTCACAGATGAGGATTGTGTGGCATTTTATAAGGAACACTGGCATGATACAGAGGATCCCGTATCGGTGATCAGGATAGACGCGGAGGGACTTACTTCATACAAGGCGCTGCTTTTCATCCCGGCCAAGGCGCCGTATGATTTTTACAGCCGCGATTATAAGCCGGGACTCACCCTCTACAGCTCCGGCGTCATGATAATGGAGCGCTGTGTGGAGCTGCTGCCGGAGTGCTTCCGCTTTGTCCGTGGAATAGTGGACAGCCCGGATCTGTCGCTGAACATCTCCCGTGAAATATTGCAGCATGACCGTCAGCTTAAGGTCATAGCGGGAAACCTGGAGAAGCGCGTCAAATCTGAGCTGCAGTCGTTAATGGAGAAGGACCCGGAGAAGTACGACGCTTTCTGGCATGAATTTGGCCGTCAGATAAAATATGGCGTGGTGTCGGATTACGGAATGAAGAAGGAGCTGTTGAAGGACCTTCTCAAGTTCTATTCCTCAAATACGGAGAAGCTCACCTCTCTGAAGGACTATGTGTCCAGGATGCCTGAGGAACAGAAGTATATCTATTACGCCGCAGGAAACAGCGTTACAGGGGCAGCGGGTCTGCCGCAGAATGAGCAGGTCAAGGCGAAGGGCTATGAGCTGCTGTATTTTGTTGACGATGTGGATGAGTTTGTGGCGCAGATACTCTACAATTTCGAGGAGAAGGAGTTTAAGAGTGTCACAGGCGGAGACCTTGGCCTTGAGGGCGAGGAGGAGAAGAAGGAGCAGGCTGAGCGGGCCGAGCAGGCTCAGTCGATTCTGAACTTTGTCAAGGATACGCTTAAAGGTGAGGTGACTGACGTCCGCCTGTCCACGAGCCTCGTGCAAAGTCCGGTCTGCATGGGCTATGAGGGCGACGTGAGCCTGGAAATGGAGAAATATTTCGCCGCCATACCGGGCGAGGCGGGCGAGAAGGTGAAGGCGAAGCGTGTCCTTGAGCTGAACGGCACGCATCCGGTGTTCAAGAGACTGGAGGAAGCGGTTGAGAACGACAGGGAGCGCGCAGCAAAGATCGCCCAGGTGCTCTGTACTCAGGCGAAGCTTCTCGCCGGACTGCCGGTAGAAGACCTGGCGGGGTATACGGAGACAGTCTGCGGGCTTATATGATCTGAAACTGAAATAAAAAGGTTCTTAGGGGAAGAGGCATGTTTGTTGACAAAGCGAAGATCAGCGTAAAAGCTGGCAAGGGAGGGAACGGCGCCGTCGCCTTCCACAGGGAGAAGTACGTCGCATCGGGCGGACCGGACGGCGGCGACGGAGGTGACGGCGGCAGCGTCGTGCTGATGCCGGAGCCGAATATGTCCACGTTGATGGACTTCCGCTATAGGCGCAGCTACGCAGCCCAGAACGGTGCGGACGGGACGGGGAGGCGCTGTAACGGGAAAAAAGGCGAGAATCTTGTGATCAAGGTTCCCGTTGGCACAGTAGTCAGAGATGCGGCAACAGGCGCTGTGATGGCAGATCTGTCGGGCAGCGAGCCCTTTGTGGCGGCAAAGGGAGGCCGCGGAGGCTGGGGCAACGCCCACTTCGCTACGCCCACCCGCCAGGCGCCGCGCTTTGCCAAGGCGGGTCTGCCGGGAGCGGAGAGGGAGATTCTGCTGGAGCTGAAGCTCCTGGCTGACGTGGGTCTCGTCGGCTTTCCAAACGTCGGCAAGTCTACGCTGCTCTCCGTTGTTTCACGGGCAACGCCAAAGATAGCGGATTATCACTTTACCACTCTTTATCCAAACCTGGGTGTCGTATATGCCGGTGAGAACAGTTCCTTTGTTATGGCGGATATCCCGGGTATAATAGAGGGCGCCTCCGAGGGCGCCGGACTGGGACATGACTTCCTGAGGCACATAGATCGCTGCAGACTCATCATCCATGTCGTCGATGTGTCCGGCATTGAGGGCCGCGATCCGGTGGAGGATTTTGAGACTATCAACAGAGAGCTTGCCGCGTACAGCGCGGTCCTGGCCTCCAGACCGATGCTGGTAGCCGCCAACAAATGCGACATAGCTGATGAGGACGGCATAAAGAGATTTGAGGAGTATGTCCGCGGACGCGGGATGGAGTTTTTCCGTATTTCCGCAGCGTCCCACCAGGGGATCCGTGAACTGGTAAACGCGACCGCGGCAAGACTTGCGACGCTTCCGCCAATCGCAACATTTAAGGCGGAGTACGTGGAGCCGACGGTGGATCTCTCAGCCGGAGAACCGGAGATAGAGGGCGAGGGGGACTACTGGAGTGTTGGCGGAGGCTGGGTGGACAGACTGGTAGCCAACGTGAACTTCGGCGACTATGAATCCCGTATGTTTTTTGACAGGGTGCTCAGAGAGCGCGGACTGTATGACAGGCTGGAGGAGCGCGGCATACACGAGGGAGACACTGTCAATGTCTGCGGGATGGAATTTGAATACAGAAGGTAACAGAAATACCCCGGAAATCAGAGGCAGCAAGCTGGGCTGCCCCCGGTTCCGGGGTACTTTCATACATATTTACTGTGAAGACTTCGCTTTCACAGTAAATATTTTAATCAAGCGTCCGTGCCTTGCACCTTTCAGGGCAGCCTGCACGGATGCACAAAAATGCCCATGCATTCTTGCTTTAATTTCCGGCGACGCTTAATGCGGCATGGACATTTTTATTCGGCTGCCTTCAGCGCCTCGGCAGTGTTGATGCGCTTTAAGCGGAAGAGCATGAAGAAGTCCACCAGCAGGGAGAAGAACAGTGTCAGCGCACAGGAGTAAACATAGCTCATAGGCTGCACCCTGGGGACAAAGCTTATAAGGTCCACCTTTATCTGTCCCATGACAAAGGTTGTGAGTCCGAGACCTGCCGGAATACCCACCGCGGCCCCAAGAAATGTCATGACTATATTTTCACGCAGCACATAGGCGGCAGACTCCAGATCGTAGAAGCCCAGGACCTTTACAGTGGCGATCTCCCGCAGGCGCTCGGTTATATTGATGTTTGTGAGGTTGTATATCACCGAGAAAGCAAGCGCCGCAGCGCAGACGATGGTGAGCAGAACTATGTAATTCAGACTTTCAAGCATTGAATCAATCCGACTGCGCATCGTGTCCGATTCTGAGACGGCAATCACTTTATCGAGACCCAGCAGCTCCGCAGCGAGGGCCGACGAGTCGGTCCCGGAGGAAGCGGAGACATAGGCTGCGTTCAGTTCCGCCGACTCTCCGCACTGGCTCTCCCACGTCTCGGCGCTTAGTATTGCATAGTTATAGATGTAGTTGTCAAAAACGCCCTCCACAGTGACAGTGAGAAGCTCATTATCCACCCGAAGCGTCACCGTGCCGCCCTGCCCGACGCCAAGCGTCTCGGATAACGCTGAGTTAATAAGAACCCCGCCGGCGCCAGGGAACGGTATTGATGTGTCGCCGTTGTGAAAGTCAATATATCTGTCCAGCGCCTCCACAGAGTCACTGTCAAACACATTTATTGTAACTTCCTTCTCTTTCTTTCCTGCCGCCGCTGTGGCAGTGCCCTGGTGGAGGAAGATCGCCTCTCCTTTCCCGGAGAGAGCGTCCAAAAAGCTGTCCCTGTCCGGCTCTTCAGAAAATGAGACGGACATATCATAAAGTGTTATCTCGCTGTACTGGGCGTCCACCACGCCGGAAATGGAATCCTTTATCCCGAAGCCTGTTATCATAAGGGCCGTACATCCGGCCACGCCAAGAATCATCATCAGAGCGCGCTGCTTATAGCGGAACAGGTTCCGCAGCGCCACCTTCCACATGAAGCTTAAGTGATTCCATATGAAGGTGAGACGCTCCAGCAGCACACGTTTTCCAACCTTCGGAGGCTTGGGCCTGATAACATAGGCGGGTGTTTCGTCAAGCTCCTTCCGGCAGGAAGTCCACGTGACAAGCTCCATAACTGCCACGTACGATACAAAGGTCCCCAGAGACAGCGCGGTGTCAAAGGTGAAGAGAATGCCGTCGGAGAAGTAGTACATGATCTTGTATGCCTGCCACACCACCAACGGAATAAGCCAGGAACCAAGAAGTATCCCCGCAATGCTCCCGACGACGGTGGCAAGACCGGAGTAGAACAGAAATTTGCTCATGACGGCACCGCGACTGTAGCCCAGCGCCATGAGCACACCAAGCTGAGAGCGCTGCTCATCCACCATACGCGTGACTGTTGTGACGCAGATGAGCGCAGCGATCAGGAAGAAGAACACAGGAAATACACTTGATATGCTCTTCACAATTGCTGTGTCATTATCAAAGCAGACAAAGCCCACATTGCTCCATCGCGTCAGAGTGAAAAGCGTTGGACGATCAAGCTCCAGAATTTCCTGCTTCGCGTCCTCAAGCTCCTCCTGAGCGGTTCTGAGCTCATCCTCGGCCTCGGCAAACTGCTTCTCAGCCTCGGCTCGGGCATCCTCGTATTCAGCAAGGCCATTCTCGTATTCAGCCTCGCCATTCTCAAGCTCCTGCTCAGCATCTTTGAGCTCCCGATAGCCATCCTCAAGCCTCTGCGTGAGCTCGTCCTGCCCATTCTCAAGCTCCTGAAGGCCAGCTTCGTATTCATCCCAGCCGGAGTCCAGTGCCTCACGGGCCGCAGCCAGAGCCAGCTCAGCCTCCGCAAGCGTCCTGGCGGTCATGTCAAGAGCGGCCTTTCCCTCTGAGAGCTCCGCCGCGGCTGCCTCAAGGAGCGCAGCGTTGGCGTTCAGATTATCCCAGCCGGCGCTTAGCTCACTGCTGACAGCAAGAAGCTCCGCCACAGAGCCTGGCGCACCGCTCCCCGCCATCGCAGCCAGTACCTGACCGGCCGCGGCCTCCGCCGCAGGCTCCCCGGACTCCAGCGCAGCCAGAAGCGATTTACCGTCCATCACAGGGCCGCCGGCCGCAGCAATGCCGGCCGCAAGAGCGTCCATAAGCGTGTCAAAGCTGCTCTGCTGCCCGCTTAGCATGTCACGCGCGGCGTCAAGCTCATCACGGCTTGCAGACAGAGCCTGTGACTGCGCCTCGTATTCGGCAAGGCCCGCCGCATACTGCTCTTTACCATCCTCAAAGGAAGCGAGATTGGCGCTGTATTCCGATTCACCGCTGTCAAGAGAGCTAAGAGCATCCTTGAGCCTCTGCTCAGCACCGGCAAGCTCATCTCTGGCATCGGCCTCGCTCGCTTCAAGCTCCGCGTAGCCGTCAGATATCTCCTCCCTGGCCTCGTCGAGCTTCTGACGACTCTCCACCAACTCATCCCAGGCATCCTGCAGCTCCGCTTCGGCGTCCTCCCGCTCAGACTGGTACTCCGACAGCGCGTCCTGGTACTCCTGCATACCGTCCTGAAGCTCCGCGTTCGCCTCGTCCACGATGCTGTTATACCGTAAATCGCCCTGTTCCTCAAGAAGGGCGGTGAAGGCCGGCTCCAGGGCGTCTATTTTGTCCTTGTAGCTATCAGAATACGGGTCGGGCATGTCCAGCAGACGGACATATATGCAGGTGTAGTAATCCGCGTCAAACGCCCCAGGGTCGACGTATATAAAAGCGGATATCTGCCCGCGCCCGATAGAAGTGCCGCCGCGCTCATAGTTTAAATAGAGCGGAGAATTGCACAGTCCCACAACGGTGAATTCCCTGACAGCCATGAGATCCAGCGTGTCCGAATCATTTGATTCAGTTATCCTTATTACATCGCCGATTTTCAGACCTGAGTGGTTATCTGCCAGACATTCACCGTCATTCTCCGGCAGCCGGCCCTCCGTCACACCTGGAAGGTTTACAGTCTGCGGCATGGAGTAGAAAGCGTAGGCATACTCATCGGCATCCCCGTTTATCTGTGCCAGAGCATCAAGGGAGAAGGAACCCTCCGCATTTTCCACCCCTTCGATCTCCCCAAAGGCATCGACATCCTCACAGGTAAGCCCGAGGGTAGAGACAAGCTGAAAGTCGTAAAATGCCTGGGATTCCAGGTACGCCTCGCCTGTCCGGAGCATCCCCTTCTGGGAGACCCGCAGCCCTACAAAGAACCCGCTGCCAAGGATGATTATCATGAGGATTGCAATAAACCGTCCAGGGGAACGGAATATCTCACGGTATGTATTTTTTGTTGTAGCTTTCATACGTCCTCCCAGGCTCACCACTCGATTTCCGAGATCGGCGTGGGATTGGCATTGGTGACTGTGGAGCGGACAGAACCGTTCTTCACAGTGACAACTCTGTCAGCCATGGCAGTGAGGGCCTGATTATGGGTGATGATTATTACGGTCATACCGCTTTTGCGGCTGGTGTCCTCAAGGAGCTGAAGGATGGCCTTGCCTGTGTTGTAGTCAAGAGCTCCGGTCGGTTCGTCGCACAGCAGCAGCTTCGGATTCTTGGCCAGCGCTCTGGCGATCGCGACACGCTGCTGCTCGCCGCCGGACAGCTGAGATGGAAAGTTCCTGAGGCGGTCCCCCAGCCCCACCTTCCGCAGAGTATCAGCCGCGTCCAGAGGGTTCGGACATATCTGCGCTGCCAGCTCAACGTTCTCCAGCGCTGTGAGGTTTTCTATGAGATTGTAAAACTGAAATACAAAACCGATATCCTGTCTCCGGTAGCCAATGAGACGCTTCGGGGAGTATGACGAGATCTCCTCATTATCCAGCAGGACTTTTCCGCTCGTCAGCGTGTCCATGCCGCCCAGAATATTGAGAAGGGTCGTTTTGCCCGCGCCGGATGGCCCCACAATGACACATATCTCGCCTTTTTCCAGCGAGAAGCTGACGCCTGTCAGCGCCTCAATGGAGACCTCGCCGGAGTGATAGACTTTTCTGACATTTTGAAACTCAATAAAAGGCATCTTGCACCTCTGTCCCATCAATGTACATTTTCAGGTTTTAGACATATCATAGCAGGAATGGTGAGAGACTTGTTAATATTCAATTAACTATATTTTAAATTATTGAGAAATGTCTGATCGTACCGGAGATGCGCGCCGTATCAGGTTTTTGCCCTTAGCGGGAAGTAAAAAACGGTTGAAAAAGGGCAGAAGAGCGATTATAATAGGAAATGTACATGGTTGGAGAAGTACGCCAAACTGACTGCTGTAAATGTCGGAGGCCCGGGGACGGACACGCTGCGATCTCCGCCTTCTGGCCCTTGGGGAAAGTGTAAGTCATGAAGAAAAAGGTTCTGTCGGATGACGCAGTTTCCACCTTCTGTCTGGAAGCAGCTGAGGCTCTGAAGTCAGGGTTCACCGTGAGTGAGAGCTTCCTGCTGCTGTCTGAACAGGGAGAAGGTGCGCTGCAGACGGCGTGCATGGATGTATATAAGAGAATATATTCCAGGGAAAGGCTGGCGGACGCGGTGTCGCGTCAGGGCATTTTCCCTGAGCACATGGTGAGGGTGCTTGAGGTGTCTGAGGGAACAATAGACATGGAGCGGGTTTTCAGGGAGCTCTCGGTGCATTTCGGGCGACAGGCGGAGCTTAAGAAAAGCGTCGGATGGGCTTTAGTGTATCCGCTTGTACTTTTTGCCATTGTTCTGGCTGCCTATTCTGTCTTTATCGTAGAGGTGCTGCCTGTATATAACAGCGTCATGGTCCAGGCGGGAGCTGAGATGACGCCGGCAGCGGGACTGTTTATCAAAGCTGGAATGTGGATCTCCGGGGTATGGCTTCCGGTTCTTATCGCGGCGCTGGCGCTGGCTGCGGCGCTGCTGGTGTGCTTTGCCGTACCGGCTCTTCGTTTACGATCTGGCGCTTTTGCCTCCAGACTTTTTGCAATGAGCGGGACCGGAAAAAAGGTGCTGCTCTCACAGGTCGCCTCAGTGCTGTCGCTGGGTGTCGCCGGCACGGGGAATATGAGGGAGGCTCTGGAGATGTCGCTGAAGTTTGCCAGAGGTACAGCCTATGAGAAGACGCTTGACAACTGTGCAGAGGCAGTCAGGTCAGGGAAGAGCTTTTCTGAATACGCAGAGAGGACAGGCCTCTTTAAGCCTGTCTACTGTCGCATGATCGGTATAGGTGAGAGGACGCGATCTGTCAATATAATGATGTCAGAGGTCGCCAGGCGCGTCAGAGACGATATGGAGAGTTCCCTTCAGAGGGCTGTCGGACGGGTGGAGCCGGCAGCTGTAATAATCCTGTCCGCCGGAGCGGGATGGCTGCTCCTTTCAATTATGCTCCCGCTTATGGAGCTTCTGTCGGCGCTTTAGGGAGGAGAATGGATGAGAAAAGGCAACATGAGCTTCGGGACAGTGGGCGGACTGTTCGCTGCATGCGTCCTGATGGCGTGCCTTCTGATTACGATAAACCTTGGAAGCCGTTTCTATGGCGACCTGAACAGAGTTTCAGACAGCCGGAGCGCGGCCCGCACCGCGGCGTCGCTTCTTATGAAGAGGCTTAAGAGCGCCAACGCGGAGGGAGAGCTTGAGCTGGGGGCCGTTGATGGGTGCCCGGCGATTCTCATATGGGGAGGCAGCGCTGAGGAGAACCAGGAGGAGCGGACCGTCACTTACATTTATTGCTATGATGGGGCTATCCGTGAGCTCCTTACAGTTGAAGGGGAGCGGCCCTCGGCCATGGAGGGCGAGGAGCTAGCGGCCGCAGAATCTCTGGACTTTACGCTGGACGGGTCACTACTGTGCGTGGAATGCTCAGCTGGGGGACGCGATACGGTGCAATATCTGGAGCTTGCGGGGTGAGGGGAGTGCCGTGAAAGGAAATTCGAAGGTCCCGATGGTGCTTCTGGAGATAACGCTCATGCTGCTGACGTTCTCAATCTGTGCGGGTGTCTGTCTGAGGCTTTTTTACACTGCGCACTGTCTTTCGCGGGAGGCGGAGGAGCTGACCGGCTCATCGATGTGGGCGCAGTCAGTGGCAGAGGTGGTCAAGGCCTCCGGCGGGAATCTGGACGCAGCTGCACAGACGCTTAATGCCCGGCGTATCGGCGAAGGACTGGAGCTCTGGCTGGACAGCAGCTGGGAGCCGGGGGGCGAGATGATCTACCTCGTCAGCGTCTCAATGTCCGGCGAGGAGGGGCATGTCCGTGTTGCCAGGGGCGGCGAGCCGCTTTTTGAATTGGAGTTTGAGGTGGTGCTGTATGGATAGGTGGAGGCAGAGCCGCTGTATTGGTGTGGGACTGCCGACGATAGCTGTGAGTATGGCAGCCGTGTGCCTTGCAATGCTCGCAGTGCTGTCACTGGGCGCTGCATCGCGTGAGAGGGAGCTTGCGGAGGAATACGCTGAGGCAGTTGAGGACTACTGGCAGACGGACGCCAGATGCACACAGCTTGTAAACAGCTTTGGAGCGCTGTGGGAACGTGACGCACCTTTTTCTGACTATGAGAGCCTTGCCAGGGAGAACGGCGCACAGGTGCTGGATAACGAGAACATCGTCTTCATCTATTTTTCGGAACAGATAGACGAGGACAATGCAATCGTGGTGACATTGTCCGCCGGAGAGCGGTTTGAGATAACTCAATGGCAGCAGATTTACACAGGCGCCGGGGAAGCGGATACGTGACATGGAAATGCTGCGAGATCTGAGAGAAAGAGTATCCTGTGTCATATACTGTCCTGTGAGGCTTCTTAAGTCAGGTGCACATCATATCGCTGACCGGTGTTCTTAACGCCGGACAGTAACAGATACGACTATGAAAGGGGACGGTGGATTGAGACGGAGAGCGAAAACAGTGTCGTGGCTTGTCTGTCTTGTGCTTGGAAATCTCGGACAGGCGCTGGCTTTTGACTGCTTTTTGAGGGGACATGAGATCGCCGCAGGTGGTTTCGGCGGTTTGGCGCTGGTGCTGAGTACTGCGATCCCATTGAATGTTGGAACGATTGTGACGCTGATCTCGATACCTGTGTTCGTATGGTCATATTTCGTCCAGGGATTCAGGTACACGCTCTCGGCGCTGCTGTCCACCGTGGCGTTTTCAGCGCTGGTGGACGGACTCGCGTTTCTGCCAACTCTGACAGACAGCCGTCTGCTGGCCGGCCTGTGCGGCGGAGTGCTGTATGGTGTCTCCGCGTATATACTGACACGGGGGAATGTGGCCGGCAATGGCACCGACCTGCTGGCAAGGCTTTTAGTCACGCGCTTCCGCTCCCTGACGCTGGGGACGGTTACAATGGTCTGCGACGGACTGGTCGTGCTGCTCTCAATGTTTGTTTTCCACGAGCTTGAAACCGGCATTTATGCCGTGGTGACAATATTCGCCACGTCGTATACGCTGGATACAGCCATAAAGGGCTGCAATAAGGCGTGCCTTTTTCAGATAATAACGGATCAGGACCCGGAGGAATTATCCAGTGCAATTATGGAACGCATAGACCGCGGTATGACGCTTGTTCCGGCGCGTGGAATGTACGAGGGCCGGGAGAAGAACATGCTGCTGGTGGTGGTGAGCCCGCGTGAGGTATATGCCTTCAAAGACCTTATGCGCCAGATCTGCCCGAATGCGTTTATCATAATGTCATCCGTCAGTGAGGTGATGGGGGAGGGGTTCCACGGGTTGGATGTGACAGTTCCTGTCAAGGATGTGGAGAGGAGAGAGAAATGACAGTTGTCCTTATGGTGCTCTGTGCCCTGGCTGCGGTTTTCCTTGTGGCGGAGATAATTATTTTTATCATAGCATTCTGGGGGCGGGTGTACCATGACATCACAAAGTCCGGCGAACTGGATAAGCCAAAATATTCCATGTATAAGGACCTCATACTGGACGGAATACGCACAATAAACGAGATGCCATGCGAAAATGTCAGCATTCGCTCTGACGATGGCCTCAGGCTATCTGGGCGCTTTTACCGGAATCAGCGGGAGAGAGGACTGCTGCTCCTGTGCCACGGATACCGCTCGATAGCGGAAAATGATTTTTCCTGTGCATTTGAGGAATTCTTCCGCCTGGGCTTCTCCGTGCTTCTCATAGACGAGAGGGCGCACGGCAGGAGCCAGGGACACATTATGACCTTTGGAATCCGTGAGCGGCACGATGTCCGCCTGTGGACACAGTATCTGGCGGAGCGTTTTCCGGGGGAGCCCATCATAGCAGAGGGCATATCCATGGGTGCATCAACCGTGCTTATGGCCTCCGGAGAGGGGTTCCCTGAGGAAGTGCGTGGTATTATTGTTGACTGTGGGTATGAATCCCCCAGGGAGGTTATCTGCCATGTGCTGCGCCGCAGTCATGTCCCGGTTGAGCCTCTTTACTGGATGTGCAGACTTTCCGCGAGAATCTTCGGGGGCTTTGACCTTGAGGTCTGCTCGGCAAGAGAAGAGGGGTCAAAGTCCAGGCTTCCGGCGCTGTTCATCCACGGTGAATCAGATTACCTGGTTCCGTGTGCCCAGGGGAGGCGCAACTATGAGGCCTATGGCGGGAAAAAGACGATTGTCACTGTGCCGGGCGCGGGACACGGGATGAGTTATCTGGTTGACACACCTCGTGTTTGCGAGGCAATAGAGAGGTTTGTGGACGAGACGCTTACATAACGGTCTGCTTTTTTTCAAGTTCGGCCACAAGACTTGCACAGACCTCGGTCAGCATGATGCTTATCTCGCGTCCCGTGAACCGGCACAGCTTAGTGGCGCAGAGCGCGGCTATACCGTGGCAGTATATCCACAGGTGATGGTAGAGCTTCATGGCAGACACTTCATCGAAGCCGTGACACTTGCGGACAGATATGAGGATGCGTCCATAGCTGTCCCCGGCCATTGAGAATGCCCCGGAGAGTGTTGAGGATTGTTCCCGCTCCGTCATGAAGAGCAGCTGGAAGAGTTTAGGCTCCCGCATGGCAAAAAGTATGTATTGGGTCCCGACCCCCTTGTACGGAGGGAGCTCGTCTAGCCCGCGGGCTACGTACTCCATGTACAGGTCCTGAGCTCTTTGAAGAACGGTCTGCTGGACCTCCTCCATGCCCTTGAACACCGTGAAAATGGGACGGGGGGAGCTCTCAAGCTTCACAGCCAGTGCCCTGGCAGTAAGGGCGCTGATCCCGTCGGTTCTCACAAGGTCAAACGCAGCTTCGGCAATCTGATCCCTCGTGAATTTTGCTTTGGGCGGCATTTGTATACCTCCTTTTTTGCCAGGCTATACGAAATAAATGAGATTAAATGGCCGCTTGTACGTGCACCGGTGCTGGGCCCGCTTTACCGCGTACCGGGGAAGAAGCTGTGGAACATATCATGCCTTACGGCACATGCCTTACGCCGGCTATGGCAAAGGTCAGAGGAGCGATTACCGATTGCCGCCGCCCAAAGCCGTCGTTTCACACATATCAGACGGATGGAGCCGCGAGAGCCGGCAAATGCGGAAAGCACGGTTATTTTCTGTGATTATGACAATTATATCCTATCACTCTGCATAATTCAAGAAAAAAAGCCAAAAACGACTCCCGGGCCCCTCGAAGCTGCGGTGCAGTTTCGAATGCTTTTCCGGGCGACCCTGGGACAGCCGGCATATGGGGAACACGTGAAAAAATGAAGCGCACAGAGTGCAGCTTCCATAGAAAAGCTCGCACAGTCCGAGGATACTCAGATCTTCTCAGACTGTGCGAGATACTTTTATGTCTGTGATTGAACCGCATTATAAAAACGGCGCCAAAGGACAGTGTTGAAAACGCCGACCGGCTTAACCCGGAATTTAACCGGACTCCTCAGTTTACAGCTTGAATTTTTTAGGTCTTTTCCGTTTCGCTCCCCCATCAAGGGACTCATCCAGCTGCTGCACCAGATCCTTCTGCTCGATTGTCAGATTCCTGGGGATTGTTACCTTCACGGTAATTATCTCGTCTCCGCGCCTTGCAGAGTGCATATACGGGATGCCCTTCCCGCGTATGGCAAACTGTTCACCCGGCTGAGTGCCCTCCGGGATCGAAAACCTCACATTGCCGTCTATCGTTGGAACATCGAGCTCTGAGCCAAGGATGGCCTGTGTCACCGACACGGGCATTTCATAACGGACGTCATTTCCATCGCGAATAAAGAATTCATGCGGACGGACAGATACCGTCACAAGAAGATCTCCGGCAGGACCTCCGTTCTCTCCGGCGTGTCCCTCCCCTGAGAGCGCAAAGGTCTGGTTGGAATCAGCACCGGCCGGGATGTTCACGGTAATCGTACGCTGCCGTTTTTCCACACCAGCGCCGCCGCACTTTGTACATGGCTGATGGATGATCTTTCCGCTGCCACCGCACATGGGACATTGCTGTGACGACTGCATAACGCCAAATGCCGTACGCCGTTGGGCAAAGACCTGACCGGAGCCGCGGCAATGCGAACAGACCTCCGGGGTGGTTCCCGCCGCGCAGCCGGAACCGCCGCAGGACTCACATTTCTCAACACGAGAGAGCTTTATACGCTTCTCGCAGCCAAACGCGGCCTCCTCAAAGGAGATGGAAAGACCAACCCTGATATCCTGCCCCCGCATCGGAGCGTTTCGATTCCTGGTTCCGCCGCCAAAGCCGTTAAAACCGCCAAAGCCCAGATTAGACAGTATGTCTGACAGGTCAAAGTCGCCAAAGCCGGAGAAGCCTCCTCCGGGACTGCCGGCCCCGTAGTTGGGGTCAACACCCGCGAAGCCTAACCGGTCATACTTGGCGCGCTTATCCGCGTCTGACAGCACCTCATAGGCCTCGTTTATCTCCTTCATCCGCGCCTCGCACGCCTTGTCACCGGGGTGGAGATCCGGATGATTCTCCTTGACAAGCTTAAGAAAAGCCTTTTTCAAATCGCTTTCCGAGACGTCCTTTTTGACGCCCAGAACCTCATAATAATCTCGTTTATCTGCCATTGTATGAATTCACCTCTCACGCGGGGAGGCCTCCGACGTTTTGCCGGAAGCCTCTACTCCGCCTTTGACCTCCCAAGGGGGATGATGGGCAGCCCGCCGGAAGGCGCTTATTTCTTGTCGTCGTCCATTACCTCATAGTCAGCGTCGTAATACTGCTGACCATCCTGTCCCTGACCGCTCTGACCCTGTGCGTCCTGGCCAGGATTAAAGCCCGCTCCAGCGCCGGGGTTGCCCTGCGGGTTGGCGTTCTGATAGAGCTTCTCACTGGCCTTGTAGAATGCCTGAGTCAATGTCTCTGTGGCCGCCTTGATGGACGCTGTGTCATTTCCCGACAGGGAGCTCTTCAATGAGGCCAGCGCACCCTCTATCTCGGTCTTGTCATTCGGATCGAGCTTGCTGCCGTTCTCGGAGAGGAACTTCTCCGTCTGATACACCATCTGGTCACCGCCGTTGCGAGTATCGACCTCCTCCTTACGTCTGGCGTCCTCTGCTGCAAACTGCTCGGCCTCGCGAACGGCCTTGTCTATATCCTCCTTGGACATATTGCTTGAGGATGTGATAGTGATGTGCTGCTCACGACCTGTCCCCAGGTCTGTGGCGGAGACGTTCACTATTCCATTTGCGTCGATATCAAACTTTACTTCAATCTGCGGCACACCGCGGCGCGCCGGTGCGATGCCGTCCAGGTGGAAACGCCCGAGGGACTTGTTATACTGTGCCATCTCGCGTTCGCCCTGAAGAACGTTTATCTCAACGGAGGTCTGATTGTCCGCAGCCGTGGAGAAGACCTGGCTCTTGGAAGCAGGAATGGTAGTATTCCTTTCGATGATCTTCGTGAATACGCCTCCGAGCGTCTCAATGCCCAGCGAAAGAGGAGTGACGTCAAGAAGCATGATGCCCTCCACGTCTCCGCCAAGCACGCCGCCCTGAATCGCTGCGCCTATAGCCACGCACTCATCGGGGTTTATCCCCTTGAAGCCCTCCTTGCCTGTGAGCTTCTTCACCATATCCTGCACTGCGGGTATGCGGCTGGAACCTCCAACCATCAGAACCTTGCTTATATCGGAACCTGTCAGCTTCGCATCAGAGAGCGCCTGACGAACAGGGCAGGCTGTCGACTCGACGAGATGAGCGGTGAGCTCGTTGAATTTGGCGCGGGTCAGCGTCATGTCCAGGTGCTTGGGCCCTGTCGCGTCGGCGGTGATGTACGGGAGATTGATGTTTGTGGTAGTCACCCCTGACAGATCACACTTGGCCTTTTCAGCCGCTTCCTTCAGCCGCTGCATCGCGACGCGATCTCCGGACAGATCCACACCGTTTGTCCTTCTGAAATCGTCTATCATATATTTAACTATGACAGCATCGAAATCGTCGCCGCCAAGGCGGTTGTTTCCGGCAGTTGCAAGTACCTGAATCACCCCGTCATCTATCTCCAGGATAGACACATCAAAGGTGCCGCCGCCGAGGTCATAGACCATGATCTTCTGCGACTGCTCTTTATCCAATCCATAGGCCAGAGCTGCCGCTGTCGGCTCATTGATTATACGCTTCACATCAAGACCGGCGATCTTTCCGGCGTCCTTGGTCGCCTGGCGCTGCGAATCTGTGAAGTACGCCGGGACGGTTATGACTGCTTCACTGACGCTCTGCCCCAGATATGACTCCGCATCTGCTTTAAGCTTCTGAAGCACCATTGCGGATATCTCCTGGGGAGTATAGGTCTTCTTGTCTATACTGACCTTGTAATTTGAACCCATCTCGCGCTTGATGGAAGATATCGTCCTGTCCGGGTTAGTGACAGCCTGCCGCTTCGCAACCTGTCCCACAAGCCGCTCCCCGTCCTTGGAAAATGCCACGACAGACGGAGTTGTGCGCGCGCCTTCCGCGTTCGCAATCACTACCGCCTCGCCGCCCTCCATCACGGCTACGCAGCTGTTTGTTGTTCCCAAATCAATTCCTATGATCTTTGACATAAAGAAAACCTCCAATACTGAATGTTATTTTATTTTTTATGATCCGGATTAAAGCCGATTCCACGCCGTAGCTAGTTTGCCACCTTTACCATGGAGAACCGTATGACCTTATCCCCCAGCGTAAATCCTTTCTGAAATTCCTCGACTATCTCACCTTCACCAGCCGACTCATCATCGACATGCATGACCGCGTTATGCTTCTTTGCATCAAATTTCTTCCCCACCGTCTCAATAGGCTTCACTCCAAGGGCCTCAAGCACACCTGTGAGCTGAGTCATTGTCATCTTGATGCCTTTGTAAAACGCCTCGTCCTGACATGGGAGCTTCAGTGCCCGCTCAAGATTGTCGTATACCGGGAGAAACTTGGTGACTGTGTCGGACTTCACAGTATCGTACAGGCCCTCACGCTCCCTCTGGCTGCGCTTACGATAATTTTCGTATTCAGCGTAGAGCCTTATATATCTGTCCTTCTCAGCCTTGAGCTGCTCCTCCGGCCCGGGTTCCTCCGGCTCCTTCTGCTCATTTCCCTTTGGCTTCTCAGACTCCCTTGATTCCTCTGGTTCCTTTGACTCCTCTGCTTCCTCCGGAACAACCGAATCATCCGCAGCGGGACATTCCGCCTCAGGAACAGGCGTCTCCTGCGTCTGCGCATCGTTCTGCTTTCTGGACATTTCAATCATCTCCTTTTATCATCAGCTTTCCAAAGCCCGGGGGAGGCGTCCCGCCTCCGTTAAGCAGCTTTGAAAGGGTTTCAGCAATGCAGCTGAGCTTTGCCGCAACACTGGAATAATCCATCCTCGTGGGGCCTACAACACCTATTATGCCCCGAGTGTTGTCTCCGGCGTCATAGCTTGCCAGAATCACACTTGTATCCCTGAGCTCCTCCGCAGCGTTCTCCGGACCTATGAGCACCCTGACATCTCCACGGCCAGACAGAGAAGGCAGCTTGTTCAGGTTATCCTCATTCGACAGATAGCGCATCAGCTTGTGAGCTTTGTCCGGATCCTGAAACTCCGGAAGCTTCAGCAGCTCGGCCTCCCCGGACACAGTGGCCGCGCCGCCGCCAGCGCTCTCCAGCGTCTCTATGGCAAACTGCGCTATCACCGCAGCAAGTCCCAGCGTGTCGCCGGAGGCGCGCTCTGTAGATGAGATGAGAACGGGTGTCATTTCCGCTGAGGAGATATTGGTGAATGCTGCGTTAAACACCGCATTCAGCCTCTGCACCAGACTCTGGTCAAAGGAGAACGGCAGGTGAATCAGCTTGTTTTTTACCGTGTCTCCGCTGAGCAGCAGGACAATGATAAATGTGTTCGGGTCAATGTAGAGTAAATCGAACCTCTTGATAGTGGCCGCTCCGGAGGACGTTATGGCCAATGCCGGATAATTTGTGAGCCTGGAAGCCACACTTCCCGCATCTCCGATGAGCCGATCCGGTTTAACATTTTTCTCCGACAGCGCCTTCTGAATGGCCTCCTTGTCGTCGGCTGAGAGCTTTCGCTCAAGCATAAGCTCGTTTACATAGAGCCTGTATCCTTTCGCTGTCGGAACTCGACCGGCTGATGTGTGAGGCTGCTCAAGATAACCGTCGCTGCACAGCGACGCAAGCTCGTTGCGGATTGTCGCGGCAGAGCAGGTGAGCCCAGCCCTCTGCTGGACCGTACGGCTGCCAACCGGCTCCGCCGTATCTATATACTCCTCCACCACTGCCCGGAGAATTTTCTTTTTTCGTTCACTTATCTCCAAAAACTACCACCGCGCTTTCGTCCGGCAGGTTAGCACTCTTCTCTCCTGAGTGCTAAACGTAATTTACCACTACTGTGCTCAAATGTCAAGACCTGCTTCGTGAATTCACAAATTTTTCTCAAAGCTTTTACTGTGAGAGCTCCGCATTCACAGTAAAATTTCAGTCAGGCGCCCGTGCCGCTCCACTTTCGGGGCAGCCGGCACGGATGCACAGAAATGTCCGTGCATTTTTGCTTAATTTCCGGTGGCGACGTGTGCGGCATGGACATTTACACAGCTCCTCGAAGGAGCGGAGCAGAGCGGGTAAAGACCGGGACAGAACGCCCCGGACAGGACTCCTTTGCCGATGTGAAGCTAAAGGGCCATGTCCGGAACATCCTGTCCCGGTCTTTCAGAGAAGCTGTCTTGAGATGTCTCTCCTCAATCTCATTATGATGCGTTTTTCCAGGCGGCTTATATAGGATTGCGATATACCGAGCAGGTCCGCCACCTCCTTCTGTGTTTTCTCGCCGCCGCCCGCCAGACCAAAGCGGAGAGATATGATGGTTTTTTCACGCTCCGACAGCTTTTCAAGCGCCTGATGTAGGAGCTGCCGGTCCACGTCGTCCTCGACACCGCGTTGAACAGTGTCGTCCTCAGTGCCTAAGATATCCGCCAGCAGAAGCTCGTTGCCGTCCCAGTCAGTGTTCAGCGGCTCAGAGAAGGAGACCTCCGTCTTAAGTGGGTTCACCTTCCGCAAATACATCAATATCTCGTTCTCTATGCATCGGCTGGCATACGTGGCAAGCTTGATGTTTTTGCCGTTGTCGAAGGTGTTTATTGCTTTGATCAATCCGATCGCGCCTATGGATACAAGATCCTCCAGATTAATTCCTGTGTTTTCAAACCGCTTCGCTATATAGACCACCAGCCGCAGATTATGCTCAATCAGTCTCTGACGAGCATCCTTTGAACCGCCGGCAAGCGCCTGAAGAGCCATCTGCTCCTCATCCCTGGCAAGAGGGGGCGGGAGCGTATCGCTGCCGCATACATAATAGATATTTCCGTCCTGATTAGTGAACCTCAGAAGTCTCTCCAGCAGCAGCATCAGCTCTTCCCGGATTTTTTTCACGCAGCTCCTCCCTTCCTTCACCCGGCGTTAGTCAGGGCCGCGTAGCCTTTTCCGGGGACCAGTCCGGCCACTGACACCGCAATAAGTCCGTCTTTCAATCGTCTGCCGTCCCGCCATAGCTCCTCCGGACGGAACACCAGCAGCAGCCCTTCCGATGCGCCAACGGACCTGTATGGCATCAGTCGGAAGGCCGGAGAACGCCCGCGCAGCAACGGCAGCGCCTCCACCGGATCGGGAGTATCCCGCAGTATGCGCACGGTGTCCCTGTCAAACAGGGGACTTAATGCCTCAAGACTGCATACCGTCACAGGCTGTCCGGACAACGGATCCTCTAGAGCGTTCCCTGTGTCTGCAAGTGCCGTAAATGTCACGCGCCGCGCACCCAGCTTCACGGTAAGCTCAGAGAGCTCTCCGGACACATGACGCCGCGCTGCCCCTCGGAAAAAAAGCGCAGTGACGGCCCAGCACAGCGCCAGCGACGCCATAAGACCCCTGAAGCTCACGCATCCCGGTTCCAGCGCTCCGCCGCCCAGGAGCACGAAAGCCATCACTGCTCCGGCGAAAGCCGCTGACAGCGCAAAATATGTAAGGCACAGCCTCAGAAACCGTTCACCTCCTCCGAACACAAGCATTGCCATCAGCACACCCGCTGTCAGCTTGAACGCCGCGCCCGGCAGAAACTCAAGCCCTGTCAGAGCAGCCGCCAGAGCGTAAGCCCCGCCCAGCGCGGAGGCCAGAAGCGCACGCCATCTTCGCAGCGGTGTACCGGTTGTCTTCGCTGTCATCAGGAAGAGAGCGTAGTCGACGACAAGATTTTCCAGAAACAGCTCGTCTGCGTATATGACAGTCAGGGTATTCTCACCACCTTCCTGCGGATGACATTGTACCACCAATACCACGCAAAAGAAGTCGGAAGACGACTGTAAGAGAGGTGTTTACAATGGCGCAGAAAAAATCCGGTGGACACAAAAGAGTCCACCGGATTTCATGAAGAATCCTTCTTATCTCTCAGAGTCTCTCCACAGGATCGAGAGGTCCGCAGGCGTCCAGCTGACCTGCGTCGCCCGCCACGCACACCCCGCCGTTCTCCAGAACTCTGTCCAGCACATCCGCAAACGATTTCATATCATCGGGTCCGGCCTGGAGAAGCTCCCGCCGGCAGACGCGCAGATCCTCATCACTTATGCCCTGCCAGAAGCGGCTGTCAGCCACGGCGCCCTTCATGCGCGGAGTGAGAAGCGGCTCGGCAGACGCCACAGCACTTATAATAAAGCCGGTGAGATCTGTGCCGGAGGACGCAAGCTGCCTCAGAAAGTCGCCGGCGCCGCGGTATTTCTCCAGGGATTGCGCCGCGTTCGGGTCGCGGTAGGAATAGCACCCGGCAAGACCCTGCGGCCTCACCACAAGGCCCGCTCCGTATGCGCCGCCCTGGACGCGGATAACATTCCAAAGATAGGAGAGGCTCACGATCTGCGCTCCCAGAAGGGCCGTGCCGGAGTACTGTCCGCCATTTGCCCTGAGGTTCCCTCCCGAAACTGCAAAGGCGACATCCCCCGGGATCAGTATTCCCTCACGCCTGACGCCCCAGGGAACATGCCTCATCCTCTCCGCCGGAGCATCTCCCTGGGGAAGAGCTTCGGCAAGACGGGAGGCTGTCTGTGCAGCGCCATCCCTGTCCCCGCCTGTCACCGTGACGGTGAGCCGCGACCTCACCGCAGTGCGGCCAAGTATGGCGGCAAGCTCCCCACTGAGCGTGTCCCAGTTCCAGCTCTCCTCCGTTTCGCGCATCCATTTGTAATACTGGAACCCCCGCGACCACTCCTCCGCAACAGCGGCGGAGGACACCTGAGCGTTCAGCCGCGCAAGTCCGATCGACGATCCATTCATGACGGCAGCCTGGAAGAAGCCTGTCTTCTCCTGACGCAGGATATCCAGCGCGGCAGATTCCTCATCCCACAGCGACTTTGTGAGCAGCTCCGTGACAAGATCAAGGGCCGCCTGGACATTTTTCTCCAGCGTACTGAAGGAGACGCCAAAGCGTACAGAGCTGTCGTCGCCGTGATAGCTATCGTACGGATAAACATGGAAGGACAGCGCACCGCAAAGAAGCCTGATTTTATCGCTAAGCTCTCTGGCACTGTGCTGCTTTGTGGCGAGTCTTCCAAGCAGGGAACAGACGAATGAGAGCCTTGGGAGATCGTCCACGCCGCAGTCATCCGCATCAAAAAAGAGCGATATATAACGTATGCCCGCAGTACTCACCGGGTGGTACAGGCACTTTATGCCGTCTGTCTCAATGACCTCTGTCGGTATGAGCTCAGGCTCGGGGGACACATCCGAGAGCTTCAGCATGGGGATGGCCGCCAGGGCCTCCGGTGTGTCAGGCGTCTCCTGCCACTTTACAAGTCTCTCCGCCGCCTGCAGGAGCGCAGTCCGGTCCTCTTCGGTCCAGCGCGCGGATTCCTGCATGAGCCGCTGGGACTCGGCCCTTTTTCTCTCCTCTCCGGCTGTGACGGAGGGAGTCATTAAAACCTCACACCTGTGCGGATTTTCAAGGAACACCTGACGGAGCAGATCCTCAAAATACCCCTCGTCCAGTTTTCTTCTCAGAGAGTCAAACAGCTCGCCCACCTGCAGGTTCGCGTCCGGCTCCCCGCCGTAGAGCCAGCTCGCCATAACCTGACTGCACAGCTCAAGTCCCTGAGGCCAGGAGCCGGTATCCCGCTCCCGCATGGCAAACTCCATATTGGCCATGGACGCCTCCAGACGGTTCCTGTCCAGGCCCTCACGGCAAAGCCGCTCTGCTTCGCCGAGTACCAGTGACCGTATCTCCCCAAGGTCCGACTGGGCAAAATTCCGTACCTCCAGCTTCAGGACCGGCTGCAGGACCTCGCCGGAAGCTGACATAAGCACACTCTCCGCAAGTCCGCGCTCAAGCACAGCCTTCCTCAGGGGTGACTGGTTGTCGCCGCAGAGCGCGTCGCACAGCAGCTCCACAGCCGTCAGCCGCTCTCTGTCCAGGCAGGAACCCACGACACGTCCCCAGACGAGCCGGCACTTCCGCGCAGGATCCTCCCCGGCGCCGGGCTCATAGGCTATCTCCACCCGTCCGCCATCAACAGCCGGCTGAAGCGCCGGAGGAGCCATGCGTTCTGTCCTGTCGAAGAACCTCAGATACTCGCTGTCCATTATGTCAAGCACAGTGTCTATATCCAGACCTCCGTCCAGGAAAACATAGGCGTTGGACGGGGAATAAAACCGACGGTGGTAGTCCAGAAATGCCTCATAGCTCAGATCAGGTATCCTAGCCGGGTCACCGCCAGAAACAAACCGATAGGGGGTGTCGGGAAAAAGCGATGCGTACACGGCATTGTACGCAAGCTCATCCGCGTCGGCGAAAGCGCCCTTCATCTCGTTGAAAACTACTCCCTTGTAGCTGACAGCGCCATTTTCGTCAAATTCGTAATGCCAGCCCTCCTGACGGAATATCTCCGGCTTACTGTAGATGAGCGGGTGAAACACCGCGTCAAGATACACGCGTATCAGGTTAAGAAAGTCCTGATTGTTCCGGCTGGATACAGGATACATGGTCTTGTCGGGGTACGTCATGGCGTTCAGGAACGTGTTCATGGAGCTCTTCAGAAGCTCTACAAACGGTTCCTTGGCGGGGTACTTAACCGATCCGCACAGCACCGAGTGCTCCAGTATGTGGAATACGCCTGTGTCATTGTCAGGCAGAGTCTCAAAGGCAATGCTGAAGGTCTTGTTCTCCTCCTCACGGCTGAGCCACACCGCCTCAAGTCCGGTCCGCTCATGACGCATGACGTACATGACCGCGTCAAGCTCTCCGAGCTCCCTGCGGCCAGTCACTGTAAATCCGTGAATGATGTCGTTAATTTCCATTTTTTCTCTCCTTAACTGCACAGGAACCGCCTCTGAATGGCCGTCCCAGTCTATCTGTATGCTGTACCAACTCAGAACAGCGAATCGCTGCCTATGTAATCCGCGCGGCTTCTGGCAATAAAGCTGCGTGAGCACTCTGCGAAGCCGTCCCTTCGGCCATTATAATAGAGCTCCCGAAGCTCACCCAGAAGCTCCGACGAGTGCAGCCACCCTGTCACCAACGGCGAAAACTGTCTGCCGGACAGCTCGATACCTGCCTCTATTTTCTCCTCAAACGGGACAGTGCGGGTCGGGAGCGCCGGGTCATCCTCCCTGTCGCTGTCCAGGTAGTCCGCGAAGGCTATCACATCCACCAGTGACCTGTAGGGGCTGTCCTTCCGATGGTAGCTCTCCGGGTAACCGGAGCTGCCATCGTACCACCGGTGATGTCCGCGGGCAGCGTCAGCGTACAGACGCGTGGATTCATATCCCTTCATGCGTATCCATCCGGCGTCTGGGTGCATACGCAAGGCACTGTCCTCTATTCTCAGCATCTTACGCCCTGAGTGATGGTAAAGGCTAGTGAAGCTCAGCTTCCCAATATCGTGCAATATACCTGTATTAAGAATCAGCTCGTCCCGCCGTGCATCGCCATCTTTCCCAGGGGGGAGCTGCTGAAACTCCGGTATCTCATCAAAAAAGCCCGGCTCTCCGGAGAGTATCACCCCGGTGAGCGCCTGCGCCATACGTCCAACCACATATCCATGCGCGTACAGCTCGGGAGCAAATCGAAGCAGCATGGTCAGGGCGAGCTCCTCGTAGGTAACTCCGCCGGGAAGCTCCAGAAACGTCGACATGATCTGCCGCATGTAGAGCTTCATCTGATCTGTCGCCTTGTCCGCGGGAGCGGCCATGACATACCGCAGACTTCTCCTGTAAATGTGATTCAGATATTGCGTCCGCTGCTTTAACTGCTCAGGCATCCGCCTCAGATACTGGGAATAGAAGGCCGCCATGGACAGTATCTGATAGTTTGAGCTGCTGTCATACGCGGTGGGACATGCCGAGTCCATCATTTCCTCCATGTGTGCCAGCAGGTCCTCCCGGCTGATCAGACCGCAGTTGTATTCCACCGCAAAATACGGCATGAGCCGCTGGGGAAGAAGAGGCTCGCCATTCTGGCGTGCGCGTTCGTACTGAAGCTCGTATATGAGATGCGCAGACTCCATAACATCCACCACAGCGTCCGGAGATATGGTCCCTTCCTCGTCGTTGTGCGGAAGGACTGTGATCATCTGCTGGTGCAGCTGCTCCATATATTTGTCCCAGGGGAGATTCGGCGCGGCCTCGCGATAGTGTTTGTCGGTGAACACCTGCATGGATCTGCGCACACAGGCGAGCTTCTCCCGCCAGTCGTCAACAATCCCCAGGTACTGGTTTGCAAAGGAGCGGAGGATATACCCGCAGGTCTCCTCGCCAAACTCATCGAAGTATTTGAGAAAGGACGCAGCCTCCGCAAAGCAGTACATCATACGAAGCCTGAACCCGTCAAGACTAGGTATGGGAAGCCCGGTGAACATGTTCCATATTTTGTACCGGACCATGCCAAGGTTATAGAGCTCCCTGATAATGTCATCCCTTCGTCCGGATCTGCGGGCCGCGCTTAACAGCGCGGAGTGTATCTGCTCGGACAGCGCCAGATCCAGGGTGCTTGGCGGATCGGAGAGCTCATTGGCGAAGTCCTCCAGATCCTTCAGAGTCTCCGTATTCTGCCGGTACAGATCGTCCAGCACAGGGAGCAGATATACCCGGATAAGCTTTGTGTTCCGGGACGCCAATGCCTCAGAGCGGCGCATGCTTTCAATAAACGTTTCGAAACACGCGTCAAAGTCATCCCCGGCCTGAAAGGGTGTCCCCACAAGATCCCGATAGTTCTTACAGTTCTCTATGTACTCTCTCTGGTAGTCCTCCACGGTTCACACCTCCCGTGCCTGGCATGTCCGGAGGAGCTCCTCAAGACGCCGGAGATCCACAGGCTTTGAGAGATGCTCGTTCATACCCGCCGCTCTGGACTTCTTGATATCCTCCACAAAGGCATTGGCGGTCATCGCTGCAATACATACTGATTTTGCGTCTTCCCTTGGCAGGTCACGTATACGCCTTGTCGCCTCGCAGCCGTCCATGACCGGCATCTGGATATCCATCAGCAGAAGATCATAGGTCCCCTCCGCAGAGGCCTCGAATTTCTCAAGCGCCTGAAGGCCGTCCTCCGCAGTGTCCACCTGTGCGCCGATCTCCTCAAGAAGCTCCACAGCTATCTCTCTGTTCAGCGCGTTATCCTCCGCCAGCAGCACGCGAATTCCGGAGCAGCCCGGTTCCTCCTCATCCTGCCGCTGCTCCACACCCTCAGTGAGCGCCTTTAAAAGCCGCCCTTTAAAGAGCGGACACGGCACAAACCCGGATATCCCGGCGCGCTGGGCGGCGTATTCTATTTCGCTCCAGTCCTGATATGAGAAGAGGAGTATTGGTATCTTATCGCCAAGCTGGCTCCGAAGGTGCCCGGCGAGATTCAGCGTCTCATTTTCCCCCATGCCGCCGAGGAGCACCGCATCGGGCATACGCCCCTCCATCTCGGCCTGGGATACCCATGCAACAGCCTCCATGCCTGTTCTGAGTATCTCCCAGCTGCACCCGCACTGCCGCAGACACTTCTTCACCGACTCTGCCTGCTCCCGGTCCGGCTCAACTACAAGGACACTCATTCCCTCCGCCGTCGCGTGGTTGTCCTCCGTTCCGACGCTCACCGGAATGTGTACCGTAAAGCAGCTCCCTGCATTCGGCGTGCTCTCCACATGAATTGTCCCGCCCATCTGTTCCACAAGGCTTTTTGCTATACTCATGCCAAGACCGGTTCCCTCCGTCTTGCTCTGAGTTGAATTCTGGGCGCGCTCAAAGGGAAGAAAAATACGCTTTAAAAACTCCGGACTCATGCCAATACCGTTATCCAGGCATGAGAAATCGAGCATTATCTGGTGAGGCGCATCCACGGGAGTCTGCGAGAAACAGACCTTGATAACTCCGCCCTCATTGGTGTATTTGATTGCGTTGCCTATGATATTGAGATATACCTGCCGCAGATAGAGCGCATCCCCCATCAGGTTCTCCTGCTCTATGCCGGCCACATCCATAAGAAGCTGCTGCCGCTTTTCCGCGGCCAGGGGACGCATCAGGACGCTCAGATCATGGACGAGATCCGCCAATGAAAACTGCTCCTCGCTGAGTGTGACGCGCCCGCTCTCTATGCGGGACATATCCAGTACATCGTTTATGAGACTCATAAGATGCTGTGATGCGGTCTGTATCTTATTGAGGCAGTCCTTCACCCGCGTCTTCTCGTCAATATGATTACAGGCTATATTAGTCATGCCTATTATGGCGTTCATAGGAGTGCGGATGTCATGGCTCATGTTGCTCAGAAAACTGGTTTTTGCCTCTATAGCGGCGTTGGCCGCCTTCAGCGCCTGTTCCAGATCAAAATTCATCTGCCGAAGCTCATCTGTCACAGCGTCGGGCGTCAGAACCGCCGCAGTCTCGCCTCCGGGAAGCTGCATCTCAGCCGCGTGACATCCGTCCAGAAGCGGCTCCGCCTCCTGTCCCACAAGCCCGGCAGCGTCCACTCCCAGAAGTGCCGCAGCTTCGGGAGTCGCGAATGTGACCTTGCCGTCTCTGACGAGCAGATAGGACTTGATTACTCTCTTTTCAGAATCCATAATAAGGTCACCTCCCCTTTCTCATCCCTGCCCGCAGGTCAGGTAACTGCTTACACCCGGCAAAGACGCCGGAGGGGAGAATTTCCGGATCCCCCTCTGGCGTGACTTTTCACCCGCTCCGCTCACCTTATAGACATCAGTGACTATTTGGTTCCAAATATCCTGTCCCCCGCGTCGCCAAGTCCCGGTACAATATATGCATTCTCATTGAGCTTCTCGTCAACGGCGGCCACATAGATATCCACATCCGGGTGGCTCTTACGGACAACAGCTATCCCCTCCGGCGCGGCAATTATGTCCATCAGAGTGATGGATTTGCAGCCATACTCCTTGACAAACGTGATAGCCGCAGAGGCTGAACCGCCTGTAGCCAGCATGGGATCAACGATAAACACATGACTCTCCGCAATATCCGATGGCATCTTGCAGTAGTATTTGATAGGCTCATGGGTATCCGGATCGCGGAAAAGCCCGATATGCCCCACTCTGGCCGACGGCAGGAGCTTTATCATCGCGTCCACCATCCCGAGCCCGGCCCGCAGAATGGGAACAATCGTGATAGGCGTCGTTATCTCCTGAACCTTCGCCCGAGCTACCGGTGTCTCAACCTCTTTCTCCTCCGTCGGCAGATACCAGGTTGCCTCATAGCACATGAGTGTGGATATTTCGCCCACTACCTCCCGGAACTCCTTCACTCCGGTATCCTTGTTTCTAAGTACCGAGAGCTTGTGCCGGATAAGTGGGTGGTTCAATATATGCAGTTCAGCCATGTGTGTCTCCTCCATTCATTTGTTCTGTTCCTGAAAATCTGTTTGTGCTTCACGTTCCATCCTCTCCCTCTCCGCCTGGGACAGGCGGAGGTAGTTCGGCGTCAGGTCACAGGCCGGACCGGGCTCCATTCCCCGCGCCGCCTGGGCCACGCCCCAGGCTGTCTGGTAGATGAGCGGCTCCGGCGGGAGTCCGGCCGACAACCCCTCCTCCAGGAATCGATTATAACACAGCCGCGCTCCGTCTCCAACAAAAAAAACTTTTTTCTTTTCTTTTTTTGCATCCTCCACAAGTTGATCAAGAGAAATTGCTCTGTCCTCCGTCACTCGGACAAGCGCCCCGCCCCGTGAGCAGAAGAGCGCATTATAAATCTGCCCACGCCTTGCGTCCATCACAGCCGCAAGTAGCGCTCCCTCCCTGTCAGCTATCTGCCACGCCATGGCCTCCAGCGTCGAAACCCCGCACACCGGAAGCCCGGCCCCCCAGCAAAGGCCCTTTGCCGCGGCTACGCCAATACGTACCCCGGTGAAGGACCCTGGCCCGCGGGCAACAGCCACAGCGTCTATGTCACGGAAGCGAAGCTGCAGATCCCGCAAAAGACCCTCAGCCATGCTGAGCAATGTACTTGAATGGGTGAGGGCGCTGACCTGCATATACTGGGAAACAAGCCGCCCTTCCTCCGTCAGCGCCACCGAGGCGGCCTTTGCGGAGGATTCTATCGCCAGTATTCTCATCCTTCCCCCTCCGGAAACGTGATTCGAAGTCTGCGCTCACAGTCCCCTGACTTCTCCATGCGAACACGCACTGTATCTGCCGGCAAAGCGTCCTCCACGTTTTCACTCCACTCCACCGCCAGAATCCCGCCTCTGCCCAGATAATCCTCCCAGCCAATCTCAAAAAGCTCCTGGGAGGATGCCAGCCTGTACATATCGAAGTGGAAGAGAGGCGTTTTGCCGGAGTATTCATTTACAATCGTAAAGGTGGGACTGGAGACCCGGGCTCTGATGCCCATTCCTGCGGCCATCCCACGGACAAACGCCGTCTTTCCGGCGCCAAGATCTCCGTATAATGCCACCACATCCCCCGGGTGCAGATGCTTTGCCAGATCCGCCCCGGCCCTGCACGTCTCCTCCTCGCTGCGAGTGATAATCTCTGTCTCCATGGACCGCTCCCTTCTCTTTCCTTTAATTTCAACATTATACCACTTTCTCCGCAAAAAAAACACCCAGGTGAGAAAATTTCATAAGGAAGCTCTTGACAGGGGGGACCAGTTGTGTTATTGTATTATTCAATTAGTACATTGATACTTCAACATGGATCGTCACGGATTGAATAGGAAATGAAGGTATATGATTGAATGGAATTTTACAGGTGACGCGCCTATATACACGCAGATAGTCCATCAATTCAAGCTTGCGATAGCCTCCGGGGAACTGACGCCCGGGGAGAAGCTGGCTCCGGTGCGGGAACTGGCCATGACAGCAGGAGTAAACCCGAACACGATGCAGCGTGCGCTGTCTGAACTGGAGCGGGATGGACTTGTTTTTGCGCAGCGGACATCAGGCAGGTTTGTAACGGAGGACTCCGCGCTCATCGAGTCGACAAAAATGGAGCTTGCCAGGACACATGTCGGAACGTTTCTCAGAGCCATGGATGCCCTGGGTTACCCCAGCTGGCAGATCCCGGCGCTCATTGACAGCTTCTGTAAGGGGGAAGATGCAAATGCAGACTCTTCAATGTAAGGCACTGACAAAAAACTATGGCCATGTATGCGCGCTGGATCACATTGACCTGTCTTTGGAGGCGGGGCGCATAGTGGGCCTTTTAGGGCCGAATGGCAGCGGGAAGACGACACTCATCAAGCTTGCGACCGGACTTCTCACCCCGACTTCCGGGGAGCTGCTTATAAATGGCAGCGTTCCTGGGATCGAGAGCAAGCGCTTTATATCATACCTCCCTGACCGTCCGGGCATACCTATGTGGATGACTGTGCGGCAGCTGCTGGAATTCTACAGCGATTTCTACGCTGATTTTCAGAGGGACTCCGCCCGTGAAATGCTCTCTCACCTGGGACTTGGAGAGGATCAGCGCGTGAAGCAGATGTCCAAGGGCAACCGCGAAAAAACCCAGCTTATACTGGTCATGAGCCGCAAGGCCGGATTGTATCTCCTTGACGAACCGATCGGAGGCGTTGACCCGGCAACAAGAGATTATATCCTCAACACTATTATCCGAAACTACAATCCGGAGGCATCCGTGATAATTTCCACGCACCTCATTGCCGACGTGGAAAGCGTTCTGGATGACGTTATATTCATCAACAAAGGCAGGATCGTTCTCACGTCCTCAGTAGATGAGATACGGGAGCAGAATGGCAAATCTGTTGACGCTCTCTTCAGGGAGGTATTCAAATGTTAGGAAAGCTTATCAAGCATGAGCTGCGGGCCACAAGCCGCGTGATGCTGCCGCTGCTCCTGGCGCTGCTTATTGTGACAGTGCTGGCAAACCTGTCCTTCAGCTACAAGTACAATGACACAGGTTCGCATGTATCAGAGACGTCCGGCAGCGTGCTGTTCGACATACTGTCGGGTATAGTTATTGTTATTTTTGAGGTGGGTGTACTGGCATCCATACTCGTTGCCATCGTGCTTATGATTCAGAGGTTCCGCTCAAACATATTGCAGGACGAGGGGTACGTCACCCTCTCGCTGCCGGTGTCCATACACAGCCTTATCTGGTCAAAGCTCATTGTCTCGGCGATATGGTATCTGGTCATTATAGGCGCGGTGGTGCTCGCCATCTGGGGCTCCGTCGTCAACATTGACGCGCTAAGACGCGCCGCGGTCACTATCAGAGAAGTACTTGATGATATAAGCGCGGAGAACGCAATTAACTTTACATTGATGGGCCTGGAGGCACTCGGCCTGTTCTTCCTCGGGTGCGTCTCCTCCTGTCTGCTGTTTTACGCGTCCCTTGCCACAGGGCACGGATTTGCCAATCGAAAAATGCTTCTATCCGTGTGCGCGTTCTTCATCTTCGTGATACTTACGCAATTAGTGACAGAGCTTCTAAGCGACCTGTTCAACCGACTGGACCTGGAGCTTCCGTTTCTCGGCAGCGCTTCCTCAGCCATGGGCGAGTGGCACATAATGTGCCTCTATATTGCGCTGGCGCTTGTCTGCTACGGCGCAGTGTTCTATTTCATCACCGTGTTCTCCCTGAAAAGACGGTTGAATCTGGAATAAATGTAAGATTTCCACAGGAATCTGTTCTGATATTTCGCCCACGGGGACCTTGGCGGGACGATGAATGTACTCATGGAAAATCATGAAAACAGGATTGGAGTAATTATCATGGATTTGGCATTGATATACGAAGAGATAGAAAAACGGCTGCAGAAAGTGAATTTTTCAGCACTCTGGGCCGGTTTCTCACCACTCAGATTTGCAATCTATACGGATGAGGAGTGCTATTTTGACGGGCGTTACATTGAAAAAACGGACATCTTCTGCGCTAACACGACCATACATTTTAACGGCGAATATATAGCCATATGGAATATCGCTGAAGAACCGGATGACATGGACAGACTTGCCGCTCTTATTATTCACGAGATGTTCCATGCTTTTCAGAGGATACAGGGCGAATGCAGGTATGCTGATGAAAAGAGAGCGCCATTCAGATACCGTTATCTGGCAGACAATCTGTCTGCCAAATATAGGGAAGCGGGCTATATCAGGGCGATTCTTGAGGAAAATGACCCCGGCGCTTACTCCAGGCTGCTTTCAATTCGCAGAATGAGGGCAGACAGGTTTCCGTATGAATATGAGTATGAGGCAAGGGTTGAACAGATTGAGGGCACGGCGAACTATGTCGAAGTCAACGCGCTGGAACAGATAAATCGTGAAAAAGGCAAAATGGCATGGCAGAATATGCTTGACAGGATCTGCAACCCTGAAAAATATTTTCCGATACGCATTATTTCCTATAAGACGGGAGCGGCAGTTCTGGCCTGTATAAAGAAATGCTCAGACTTAAACTGCGAGCTTTTCACTGAACAGCCGTTCGCCTGTCAGATGATTTCCGGTGTGACCGCCGGCGATGTACAGGTACCCCATGACGTTGAGATGGAGAAATGTCTGCAAAGCTATCTTAAGGAAACACATGAAATTATTGAAACAGCGATCAGAAAAAACGACTGTGTCCTCAAAGGCAAATATCCGCTCGACAGCGTAAATATCTGGGATGCCCGGTGTGAGGGCAGATATATCACCTCGAATTCCTTTGTGTGCTACAGGGACGGTGGGGAGTTCAGGACGCTTTACGGCGATTTCGTGATTGAGACTGATGCAGATTACAATATTCTGACCGTACTGACACAATAAAAATGCACAGCTGCGTCATAACGACTTATGCCGCAGCTGTGCAATATATTCTGCTGTTTTAAAATACTGCCGCGTCCACTGACATTGTGGACGCGGCAGCGCTTATCCTTTACTGCTTCTTTTCCTCTGCTGCCTTCGCGCCGACTATGCCCGACAGCACAGCCTGAAGGTCAATACCTGTGGATTCCTTCAAGCCGTCTATCACCTGTCCGGCGCTTTGCATCACGTCCTTTATGAGCTTCGTGGAATTTCCGTCGCCGTACATCACGATCTTGTCTGTCTTGGCCAGCGGTGCAGCGGCTCCGGACACAACCTTCGGCAGAGCGTTCAGGTACATTTCAAGAATGGACGCCTCGCCCATCTTCTTCTGTGCCTCCGCCTTTTTCTCAATAGCCTCCGCCTCCGCAAGGCCCTTGGCGCGGATGCCCTCCGCCTCCTGCTCCATGGCGAACCGCACTGCCTCCGCCTCAGCCTTCTTTGCTTCGGCGTCCTTCACCGCCTCGTAGGCAGCGGCTTCCGCCTCCCGCTGACGGCGGATCATCTCAGACTCAGCCTTTTTCTCCGCCTGATATTTCATTGCGTCCGCCTGCTTGCGGATCTCAGCGTCAAGCTTGCGCTCCTTTATGGCGATCTCCTTCTCCGCCAGCTCCGCTTCCTTCTCCTTCTTGGCAATGTCGGCGTTGGTGCGGGTGACCTCAATCGTCTTGCGCTGCTCCTCCTGCTGGATCGAATAGGCAGCGTCAGCTTCCGCGCGCTTAGTGTCCGCTCTGACCTGCATCTGGGCCTGCTGAACAGCCAGCTCAGCGTTCTGCTCCGCTATCATCTTCTCCGCCTGAACCTTTACGGCGTTGGCTTCCTGCTCGGCGTTGGCGTTGGCAATTGCTATGTCACGCTGCGCGTTCGCTTTGGCTATCGCCGCGTTCTTGCGGATCTGCTCCACGTTGTCTATTCCCATGTTCTCTATGGTTCCGGCTCCGTCCTTGAAGTTCTGAATGTTGAAGTTTACCACCTCTATACCCAGCTTCTGCATGTCGGGAACAACGTTCTCCGTGATCTTCTTCGCCACGCCCTGGCGGTCCTGCACCATCTCCTTGAGGCCCACGGAACCGACTATCTCACGCATGTTGCCCTCCAGCACCTGCGTGACGAGACGGATCATCTCTGCCTGGTTCATCCCCAGAAGCGCCTCCGACGCTCGGGTCAGTAGCTCAGGATCGGAGCTTATCTTTATATTTGCCACCCCGTCCACGGACACATTGATGAACTCGTTGGTAGGGACTGCCTCGCTTGTCTTTACGTCTACCTGCATCACACGCAGGGACAGACGATCCACCCGCTCAAAGAAGGGCACACGCCAGCCGGCGCGGCCTATCAGAATGCGCTTTTTCCCAAGTCCGGAGATGATGTAAGCGGTATCCGGTGGGGCCTTGAGATACCCCAGGATTATCAGCAGGATTACGAGAACTCCCGCACATACCCCCAAAAAGAGTCCGGGTGATGGTGGTGATACTTGAATGTCATTCATTTGTTTTCCTCCTCATAATAATACTTAAGCCTCTTTCCACAAATCTGACCTCTGCTTATGACCCTGCCAGGCAGTGATCCTCGGGGAGTATTAAAATCAAAAAAAAGACTTTTACCGCCCCGCGGTAAAAGTCTTGTAAAAATCTTTCGATCTCTGTGCTTCCGAGCCTCACGGCTGTCCTGACGGTCGCACACCCTCCGCGTCCGGAGGGAACTACTCCCTTTATGCCTCCATTATACCACTTTTCCTCTGAAAATCAAGAGAAATTTCTTATTTTTTACAAAAATATGCCGGGAAGAATTCAAGTAAAAAAAGACTTGACAAGGGGGAGACAATGGTATAGAATGAACAAGCTGAAACGAGGCCGAGTAGTTCAGTCGGTTTAGAACGCCAGCCTGTCACGCTGGAGGTCGTGGG
>CAYPMJ010000005.1:0-39736 GCA_964411785.1 uncultured Oscillospiraceae bacterium | reverse complement strand
TGAACACCGCTGATGCGAGTTGTCAGCGGTGATACACCGTCCGCAGAAAGAGAGGGCAAAACTAAAACCGACAACAAAACAAAAATGATCGCTATGCGTTTTCGTGAGAGCGACTACGCGGCGATCAAAAGAAAAGCAGAAAAAGTAAATATGAACTTCACCGAGTTTGTAACGGCAGCGGCGATAAACAAATCAATTACTGTCATAAATGGCTTGGAGGATGTGCTGAAGGAACAGAAAGCCATCGGCAGAAATCTTAATCAGTTGACAAAGCTCTGCAATATGGGCAAGATTGCCTGCCCCGATCTGCGGGAACTGAAAGAACAATATGCCGATATATTGACAGCACTGAATGAAATTATCAGAAGGTGCGGATAATGGCAACCTTTACTGCAATCCCAGAAAAAACACAGACAGCTACCGCAATGCGGCGAGTCCTTGACTATGTGATGCAGGACAAGAAAACTGAGTATAACGGCATTAAACTTGTCAGCGGTCAGAACTGTGTTCCCGAATCGGCGTACCAAGAGTTTATGGTGACCAAACACCAATACGGTAAGGCAACGGGCGTGTTCTTCAAGCAGTATGTGCAATCCTTTAAACCGGATTGCGGTGCGACGCCGGAGCAGATACACCAAATCGGATTGGAAACGGCAAAAGCATTTGATGGGTTCGAGGTGGTCGTGGCAACCCACATTGACCGTGACCACTGGCATAATCATTTCGTTGTCAATTCGGTAAACTGTGAAACCGGATATAAAATCCAGATCGATGAAAAAGACTTGGAGCAGCTACGACAACGGTCTGATGAAATCTGCCAACAGTTTGGATTAGAAATACTGCAACCGTATCAAAAGCCGAGACAGAGGTCTATGAATCAGCGGGAGTACAGAGCCGCGCTCCGCGGTAACAGTAAGAAACTGAAACTCACCAACGCCATAGATTATGCGGTAGCCAAAAGCCGAACCAAACAACAGTTTATCGAGCAGTTACAAAGACTTGGATACGGTGTGAAGTGGATCAATCACTACAAGTTTATCACCTATACCACACCGGACGGTCAGCGGTTTCGGGATAATCGATTGGCGGATGAAAAATATCTAAAAAACAACATGGAGAAATTATTTGCTTATGGATATGAAAAGCTTAAAACAAATCAATCAAATACAACAGGTGACTCAGAACACGGTGGAAGCATTGACCGAGCCGATTCAGCCGATGTATCTGATGCTCAAACCGGAACAGTACAATCTGCTGGCACAGCACATCTCACAGACTGGGAACGCCATTGTCAGGAACACGGATTTGATATCCGAATTGCCGACACAGGAGGGGTTGGACAATTTGATCCGGCAGACACTCCGACCGAGCCTCACAGAAATGCGGAATATGGCCGCAGACAAAATGGACTCGATGAAATATTCCGTAGAGGACAAGTTGTCGAAACAGACGGAAAGTATGACGAAGCAACTGCACACAGACATTTACCGAATGATGAACGAACTGAAAGCGAAAGATTTGACGCCGTGGAAGCTGAAACTGAAGTGGGCGGCGGTTGGAGCGATATTGCCGTCAATGGTTTGTATCTTGCAGCTGATCTTGCGATGATCGGAGATACGGACAATGATAAGCCAAAGCCTAAATATGTCCGTGAACGAAAACACGGTCAGAAGAAAAAGAAGCAGGATGAGCAAGGTCAAGACGAAGGCTATGAAATGAAAATGTAAAGGAGGAATGACCGACAATAATCAAAACAAATGCCGTGTTGCCTTATGGCAGCGAGCGAGTGGAATATTCCGAAACATGAGTTGGAAGCGATGGCAAGATGCTTCCTTCCCGATATTCAAGCTTTTTTTGAGAGCGAGGAAGGCAGGAAAGAATATGAGGCATGGAAGGAGGAAGAAGCCAAAATAAAGGCAGAGATGGCCGATAAATCGGCGTAAAACCGCGCAAGGCAGGGAGCAAAAACTCCTTGCCTTGTGAATTTTATATCTTACTATTGAAGTTAGGATAATCGAATAAAACAGTAAATCCGAACCCATCTCCAACAAGGAAAAGGTTCGGATTTATACTGTTTGGTGCCGGTGGTGGGACTCGAACCCACACACCCTTGCGGATAACAGATTTTGAGTCTGTCTCGTCTGCCAATTCCGACACACCGGCATTTATAATTTTCAAAAGTCCCGTTCGCTGCCCGGCGGGGAACTTAAACAGCACCGCGGAGGAGCACTGAATGTAACGCACCGGCCGAGCTCACAGAAGTCCTCGCGGCTGACCGTCCTCCCCCCACGCAAAACAAGGTCGCACTGCTGTCTGTGGGTATGTCCGCCTCACCTTGTCCCACACCTTTCTCTCATTATACAACACATGTCCTTGTTTTGCAAGCGGTTAATTTGATTCTCCCGGAAAAAAGCCCGGGAAGCTCTGCCCTTGAAATTGCGCCTGTCGCCGTTTAATGGCTGATCCAGCCGATCGGACAACAAAATTGTTCCAGTTCTCCCTCCTCCACCCACTCTGCCCTCGCCGGCGGCACACACTGACAGCATATAGCCGCCCGGCAGCCTTCACAGGGGTAAAAGCGGGCCAGGATACGCGGATCCGGCGTGACTATCTCGCCTCCGTGCATGGAAAAGACCGTCTTATTGAACGCCATTCGCACATCACCGGATACCTTCATATAGCTCTCTTTAAGTACCCAACACTGAAAAAAATCAAAGACGCTTAATTCTTCTCCTCCGCAGACGCGGCCGGGGACCTCCGGGTAGATGTGCCGCACATACTCCACATCGCAGCCGCATGGGCTGTCCCCGAGGACGGCCATCACATGGGTTCTGGTGTGACTGATTGAAAAAAACAGCTCAGGATGATCAGGAAAAAACGGCTTCCCATTTCTGTCCTTTTCTATCGGCGGACACTCTCTCCCGTACTGGCGAAAAAACGCAAGGCGGAGGAGCCTGTGTGCGTTTTCTTTTTTTCCGGATCTGCTGAGCCATACTGTCACCATATGTGACTGCACCACCTGTCTCTTCGGCTGCTCAAATTTAATAGAAGCATTTTTGCGGCTATTATAACACATGATTCACAATAAAACACTACCAAAATCGACAGCCCTGTGGTATAATGGTTAAACGACGGCTATTATACCTGATTTAAGGCCAGTGCCCGGTTTTGTGTTTACATTGTACGATAGCTTAGAGATCATTCTGAGAGTGAGGCCCGATGTGAGGATAAAATTAAGGTTATCTTTCTCTGCCCTGCTTCTGCTCATAACGCTCTGCGGCTGCACAAGCGCCACAGCCGAGGATCTGTACACCCTTCCTCAGCTGTCGGAGCGGTATCTGCAGCTTCAGACTGTCATAAACCAGCTGCTCAGCTCCGGCGCCAAGTACGCTCCACCGGCCTCCGGCTCTCACAGGCAGTCCATCCAGATGGAGGATCTTGACGGGGATGGTGTTGGCGAAGTGATCGCCTTCCTGAACTTTTCAGGCAGCGATAAGCCCTTAAAGCTTCTGATCTTCCGACAGACCGAGGATGGCTATGAGGAGACGGCGCGAATTGAGGGCGAGGGCACCGGCATTGACTGTGTAAACTATACCGATATGGACGGAGACGGACTTAAAGAGGTTGCTGTTGGCTGGCAGATCGTACCCGGCATTAATTACCTGTCTGTCTACTCCGTCAGGGGCGAGCAGGTCAACGAGCTTTTCAGTACCGACTACACGGAATTTCTTGTCTGTCAGCTGGACAAGAGCAAAGCGAGCAACATTGTGGCGCTGCGCCTGTCCTCATCTGACAGAACCGGGACAGCCATTCTGTACTCAGTTACAGCAGACGGCGAGGTTGTCACCAGCACCGCGCCCCTGTCCTTTGGCACTGAGTCCCTGCTCAGGGTGCGAAGTACCCAGCTCACCGACGGCAAAGCCGCCGTTCTGCTGGAGAGCCGCCTCTCCGGCGGAGGGTTCGTCACTGATATTCTCGCCCTGCGTACCGGGGGGCTCTCCAATATCACTCTTGATAAAGACTCCGGTGTCAGCCAGTCGACAGTGCGTACTACGGAGATCTACTGTCGGGATATGGACGGGGACGGCGTACTTGAGGTTCCGCAGCCGGTGGCTGTGCCCTCGGCGTCTGAGACGCTCTATTACAGAGTTGAGTGGTACTCCTGGTCCTCCAGCGGCAGATCCAGGCTCGCTCTCAACACCTATAGCAACTATATCGACGGCTGGTATCTCATTCTCCCTCAGGAGTGGGTGGAACATATAGCTATCCGACGTTCAGACAGCGTCTCAGGAGAGCGGTCCGTAATATTCTCCAAGGTGGAGGATGACGGAACCATCGGGACGGATTTTCTCATAATCTATGCTCTCACCGGTGACAGCCGCGCTGAGAGGGCTTCAGTTGATGAGCGATTCATGCTTCAGACAGAGGAGGAGACGATATTCTGTGCTGTTCTGTGCAGCGACGAGGAGACTCTGGGCTTTCCGCTCAGCGAGGATCTGGTTCGCTCCAACTTCAGAATATATTATACAGAGTGGTTGACCGGTGAGACATAATCGGGCGGAGGGCAGAGACATATGAAAAAGGTTTTAGTACTGGAGGACGAGGCAAGCATCCGGAGCTTTGTGGTTATTAACCTCAAGCGCTCAGGCTATGACCCAATAGAGGCATCTACAGGTGCGGAGGCGTTGGAGCGTATGGCTCAGAATCCGGACACGAAGGTCGCGCTTCTTGACATAATGCTTCCGGATACAGACGGTTTTGAGGTATGCAGACAGATACGCGCTCAGAATTCCCGCATAGGCATTATCATGCTCACGGCGCGCACTCAGGAGATGGACAAAGTGACCGGGCTTATGACCGGTGCTGACGACTATGTGACAAAGCCGTTCTCCCCGGCAGAGCTCACAGCGCGGATCGACGCGCTGTACCGCCGTGTGGGTGACAGCGAGGCTCTCTCCTCTGGTGAGATGGTAAACGGCCCGTTTCACCTTAACGCAAAGAACCGCACCCTGGAAAAAAACGGGGAGCGGGTACGGCTTACGCAGGTTGAATACTCAATTATGAAGCTCTTCATGGACAATCCGGGCCGTGCGCTCTCAAGGGAGGAGATATTGAACTCCGTCTGGGGCAAGGATTACTTCGGGGAGCTGAAGGTTGTGGATGTGAACATCCGGCGGCTCCGCATAAAAATTGAGGACGACCCGACAAATCCATCCTATATTACTACTGTCTGGGGGTATGGCTACAAGTGGGGCTTTTAACATTCAAGCGAGGTCATGAGCTGTGAGTCAGAGCAAAAAGAAGGGCCGCGGGAGGTTTCGCGTGCGGGGGCTCCGAAGACGTTGGATGATGACAACGCTGCTGGTTATTCTCGTCATAGTTATTCTTGTTGTCAGCTCATATGTTGTCTCTATATCCACCAGCATCTATGCAGCCATGAGAGATGGTCTTATTATAAAAGCCAAGACTGCCTCTGATTTCTTCGCCAACTATATCACCCGCACCTATGCCGAATACTATGACAGTGCCAATATGTACATTGAAAATTTTGAGGATGCGGACAAGCTGGAGCTTCAGTTTGTAAACACTGCCGGACGTGTTGAATTGAGCTCCCACCGTATGACTGCGGAGAACGTTCCGGGGACTGAAGATATCACAGGTGCGCTTGTGAGGCATGAGATCACCTCCTGGGTTGGCTACAGTGAAGCTACGGGGGAACATCTGATGGCTGTGTCAGCCCCCATGATATACAGCGGAGATCAGGTGATAGGCGTCATACGCTATGTGACAAGTCTCCGCCTGGCGGATGCGCAGATAATGCGCGACGCGCTGCTGGCCTCCGCTGTCGGCGCTGCAGTGATGCTGCTTGTGGCTCTTGTAAGCATGATCTTTCTTCAGTCCGTGGTGGGGCCGATCCGGGAAATAACCGGTGTTGCCAAGCAGATGGCCGCTGGAAGCTACGGCATCCAGATAAGCAGGAAATACAGCGACGAGATCGGCGACATGGTAGACGCCATAAATGAGATGTCAATAAAAATAAGCCAGTATGAAAAAGCGCAGACGGAGTTTGTCTCATCTGTTTCCCACGAACTCCGCACGCCTCTGACAGCCATAACAGGCTGGGTAGAGACACTGCTGTATGATGAAAATCTGGACGAGGATTCAAGGAAGGGCATTGCCATTATTCAGAAGGAGGCGCGGAGACTTACAAAGATGGTCGAGGAGCTTCTGGAGTTTACGCGGATGCAGGACGGGCGTTTCACTTTGAACGCGGAGCTTATGGACGTATCTGCAGAGCTTGAGGACTCCATTTTCACATACAGGGAGCTTCTGCGCCAGGACGAGATGAGCATTGACTATGAGCCGTGTGACGACGAGCTTCCGCTCATAAACGGGGACCCGGAGCGGCTGCGGCAGGTGTTCTACAACCTCTTTGACAATGCGGCCAAGTACGCGCGGGCCGGAAAGCGGATCACTGTCGGCACCGGCACTGACGGCGACAATGTGTATATCCGTGTCCGGGATTATGGGCCGGGCATCCCGGAGGACGATCTTGAACGGGTGAAGATGAAATTTTATAAGGGCAGCTCCAAGGAGCGCGGCAGCGGCATAGGACTTGCCGTGTGCGACGAAATAATCAAGTATCACGGAGGCGACCTGACGCTCTCCAACGCGCCCGGAGGGGGAACTCTTGTTACCATCCGCATACCCATTGAACCCACCTTCGATAACAATTGACGGCCAGAGGCCAAAGGAGCAGGAGATCATTGAAACGAGAAAAAAACGACGTAAAATTCCGCACCTCAATAGGTGGGCAGGCGCTGATGGAGGGTATCCTTATGCGTGGCCCGGAGAAGCAGGCAATAGTTGTGCGTAAGCCTGACGGTGAGCTCGTGAGCCGTGTGGAGCAGGTAAACAGTCTGAAGGACAGATATCCGATTCTCGGTCTGCCGCTTATCCGTGGAACTGTGAACTTCATCTCCTCCATGGTAAACGGCGTAAAGGCCATTTCCTACTCCGCGGAGTTTCTGCCGGAGGAGGAGCAGGGTGAGCCGGACAAGCTGGATCTCTGGCTGGAAAAGCACCTGTCCGGTGAAGCGGCCGAGAAGGCAATCATTGGCGTCTCAGTGGCGCTGGGTATCGTCCTGTCGGTCGGGCTGTTCATACTGCTCCCAACAGTTCTTGCGGGGCTTGTGGCCAGGTGGGTGGGCAGCGGTCTGCTGCGCAACCTCATTGAGGGCGTGTTGAGAATCGCCATTTTTCTGACATACATTGTCCTGGCCTCAAAGATGAAGGAAATAAAGCGTGTCTGGATGTATCACGGCGCTGAACACAAGACCATCTTCTGCTATGAGAAGGGTCTCCCATTGACGGTGGAGAACTGCCGCGCTCAGCCGCGTCTTCACCCCAGGTGCGGAACCAGTTTTCTTTTCATAGTCATGATAGTCAGTATTCTGGTTTTCGCTGTGGTCACCTGGTCCAACATATGGCTGAGAATGGCACTGCGGATACTGTTGCTGCCGATAGTCGTCGGAATCAGCTACGAAATAATAAAGTACGCCGGACGCCACGACAACTGGCTGACGGCAATCCTCTCGGCGCCGGGAAAGGCCCTGCAGCTTGTGACAACGGCGGAGCCCGATGACTCCATGCTCGAGACTGCCATAGAAGCACTGCGCCAGGTTATTCCCGAGGAGGAGGGAAAGGACAGATGGTGATTTCAGATGAAGACATACAACGACCTCTACATGGCCGCCAGGCGCAGACTTAAGGCGGCCGGTGTTGAGAATTTCAACCTGGAAGCCCGGCTTCTGATTTCAGCCGCTTCCCAGAAGAGCAAGGAGGAGTTCTACCGGGATCTCCGTCTCTATGCCCTCGGGGACGTTGAGGAGAAGGTTGACGAGCTGCTCACAAGGCGGTGTGCCGGCGAGCCGGCTGCGTATGTGTTGGGTGAATGGGAATTCATGTCGCTCCCCTTCAAAGTGGAAAAGGGTGTCCTTATACCTCGCGCTGACACCGAGGTCTTAGCCGAGCTTGCGATTAAGCTGCTCAGAGCGCGCGGTGAGAGCGGACTGAGGGTACTGGATCTGTGCTGCGGGAGCGGCTGCGTGGGCATCTCCGTAGCGTCCCTGGTCGGCAACTGTCAGGTGGTGCTGGTGGACAACTCCATGACGGCGCTCAGGCTGGCCCGCACCAACGTTCTGCGCAATCGGGCCACGCGCAACACCTTCTGCATTGACGCGGACGCGCTCCAGAGCCCTCCGGCGCTGTTGGGAAGGTTTGATCTGATTGTCTGCAATCCCCCCTATGTCCCGACGGCTGAGATTGACACGCTGGAGAGCTCCGTGAAGGACTTTGAGCCCCGTGAGGCTCTTGACGGCGGAGAGGATGGGCTCACATTCTTCAGGGCAATCATTCCGAAATGGAAATCAATTCTCAAGGAGAACGGCTGTATGATGTTTGAATGCGGTGAGAACCAGGCTGAGGACATACTTGCGCTCTTCCGGAATGAGGGCTTCCGGAACGCCGCTGCCCACAAGGACACCTCAGGTGTCCAGAGAGTTGTGGCCGGTATTATTTAAAATGCATACGCGTTAAATCGCGCAACAGGAGGATATAAAATGGCAGAGAAGAAAAAGACTGCGCCGCTGGTGTCAATACCCCCCGACGCTGACGCAAAGAAGAAGGCACTTGAGACGGCCATTGCCCAGATAGAGAAGAGCTACGGGAAGGGCTCCATAATGCGTCTTGGCGACGGTATGCAGGTAAACGTGGAGGCGCTCTCCACCGGATCCCTGTCGCTGGACCTGGCGCTGGGGATTGGCGGCGTACCGAAGGGCCGCATTGTAGAAATATTCGGGCCTGAATCATCCGGAAAGACAACACTGGCGCTGCACATGGTGGCGTCGGCTCAGAAGGCCGGCGGGGAGGCCGCATACATCGACGTTGAACACGCTCTGGAGCCGGCTTACGCGCGGGCGCTTGGCGTGAACATTGAAAATCTCCTGATATCACAGCCGGACACAGGAGAGGATGCGCTGGCAATCACGGAGACTCTCGTGCGCTCCGCCGCCGTGGACATTGTGGTGGTCGACTCAGTTGCCGCGCTGGTCCCGCGGACGGAGATCGAGGGCGAGATGGGCGATTCCTCCGTGGGCGTCCTTGCCAGGCTCATGAGTCAGGCGCTGAGAAAGCTTGCAGGGACAATTTCAAAGACCAACTGTGTTGTCGTCTTTATAAACCAGCTTCGTGAAAAGATCGGCGTAATGTACGGGAACCCGGAGACGACCCCCGGCGGCCGCGCCTTAAAATATTTTGCAAGTATTCGCATAGATGTCCGGCGCGTGGAAGCGCTGAAGAACGGTTCGGAGATCATCGGAAATCACACCCGCGCCAAAATAGTCAAGAACAAGGTCGCGCCGCCTTTCAAGGAGGCGGAGTTTGACATCATGTACGGTGAGGGCATATCGAGAACGGGCGAGATTGTGGATCTGGCGGTAAAACTGGATATCATTGAAAAAGGCGGAGCGTGGTTCACCTATAATGACACCCGCATACAGGGCCGCGATGGTATGAAACAGTATCTGAAGGACAACCCCGATGTCTGCGATGAGATAGAGGCGAAGATACGGGCCAACTCCATAAAGCTCATGAGTCCGCAGGCCGTCATCGCCGCAAAGGCCGCCGGAAGGGCCATAGACATCTCCGCCGACGATTTTGAGGGATGATGGGCCTATTATCTGCTTGGAGGTGCAGGGGGTTTGGACGTTACTGTTTGCAGACTTACCAGGTCACAGCATATTGCCGACAGGTGGTACGCTGAGCTCTCCGATGGGGAGACGCTGAAGGTTGATCTTAATCTGATTGCCGATTTTTCTCTCTACTCAGGGCGTGAGCTTACGCAGGAGGACGCAGCCCGGCTTCGGAAAAGCGCGGCACAGTACAGTGCCCGTGAGTGTGCGCTCCGCATTCTTGGGACGCGGATGCTCTCCCGCGCTGAGCTCATACGCAGACTCACGGACAAGGGTGAGACAGAGGAGAACGCCGTGGCTGCTGTGGACGCGCTGGAGCGGGCCGGTGCTGTGAACGATGCGGAGTATGCCTCCGCCATTGTGCGCCATTACGCAAAGTCCGGTTACGGCCCCGCAAGAATACGTGATGAGCTATATAGACGCGGTATCCCAAGGGAGCTCTGGGATGACGCGTTGGAGGACCTTTCGGAGGACAGCGGTGAGACTGTCAGAAGGCTCCTCCGTCAGCGGCTTCGGGGCGTGGAAGAGCCCGACTCAAGGGATCTTAAACGGGCGGCTGACATGCTGCGGCGCCGCGGCTTCCCGTGGGAGGAAATTAAGCTTGCCCTGGCTGAATACACGGCGACGGAGGAATTGAATGGCTAAAGTATATTATATTTCTCTTGGCTGCGCCAAGAATCTTATCGACTCGGAGCAGATGCTTGCTGCGATACGTAAGGCCGGCTTTGAGCTCACAAGCGATCCGGAGTCGGCTGAGCTGGCCGTTGTGAACACCTGTGCGTTTATACAGAGCGCACAGGAGGAGTCAATAGACAACATCCTTGCCCTGGGAAAGCTCAAGGAGCACGGGCATCTCAGGAGGCTTGTGGTGGCCGGGTGTCTGGCTCAGCGGTACAAGGACGAGCTCCTGCCTCTGCTGCCGGAGGTCGACGCGCTTGTGGGCACGGGAAGCTGCGAGGATATTGTGAAAGCTCTGGATGAGGGCCCTGCTGCGTGCTTTTTCGGAGATATAAACGGTCCGATCTCCGAGGCCGGGCGGATAGTTTCCACAGGACCAGGTTATGCCTATATAAAGATAGCTGAAGGATGCTCAAATAACTGCGCCTACTGTGTCATTCCCTCAATACGGGGTAAATATCGTTCGCGGCCCATGGAGAACATCCTTTCCGAGGCGGAGACGCTCGCAAGGGCCGGGATCAGGGAACTCATAGTTGTTGCTCAGGATCCGACAATGTACGGAATTGATCTATATGGGCATCGGAGGCTGCATGAGCTTCTCAGGGCGCTTTGCAGAACCGAGGGTATCAGCTGGATACGTCTCCACTACCTCTACCCGGACGCCGTGGACGAGGATCTCATTGAGACTATCGCCTCTGAGCCAAAAATACTGAAGTATCTGGACATCCCTATTCAGCACATAAACAACAATATACTGCGGACAATGGGCCGCAGGGGGACCGGGGATGAGATACGTGTCCTGTTCAGAAGGCTGCGGGAGGAGATCCCGGGGGTTGTGCTGCGCACAAGCCTCATCACCGGTCTGCCAGGTGAGGGTGAGGCGGAATTTGAGGAGCTTTGCGAGTTTCTCCGGGAGGCCAGGATTGAACGCGCCGGTGTCTTCCCGTTCTCCCCGGAGGAGGGAACAAGAGCCTTCAACATGGAGCGCCCTGACTCAGAAACCGCAAACCGTCGAGCGGAGCTGATACAGGAACTCCAGGCGGATATTATGGACAGCTTCAATCGCAGTCGCGTGGGGACGGTGACAAAGGTCATATGTGAGGGGTACTCGGAGGAGATGTGCCTTTATCAGGGGCGGAGCTTTGCGGAGTCGCCGGATGTGGATGGTGTCATATGGTTTTCCGCACAGGACGCAAAGCCAGGTGAATTCTACGATGTCTGCATCAAGGGCGAGCTGGATGGTGAGCTGGTCGGTGAAGCCGCTGACGGTGATGAATAATTCTCAGAAGGGATTTTTAATTTAATGAAGATGAATGTTCCGAATATTCTTACCATTTTGCGTGTAGTACTGGTGCCGGTATTTTACCTGTGCTTCAATTTGAACTGCTGGGTGGCTCTTGGTATCTTTGCTCTGGCAAGCTTCACTGATTTCCTTGACGGGTATCTGGCTCGGAAGAACAATCAGATAACGAATTTCGGGAAGTTTATGGATCCGCTTGCTGACAAGCTTCTGGTCACCACAGCCCTGATATGCTTTGCAGCGTCCGGTCAGCTGCCGGCGTGGGTGACGGCCATTGTGGTGGGACGCGACCTCGCTGTAGACGGGCTGAGGATGCTGGCAGCTTCCAGAAATATTGTCATGGCCGCCGGCTGGTCCGGCAAAGTCAAAACTGCCGTTACCATGGCGGTGATCTGTGTGATGCTGGTGTTCGGAAGCTACGGTGCTGTCAATGCCGTTGGTGCCGGACTCATTCTTGTGTTAAACCTCATATCGCTGGTTGATTATTTCCATAAAAATGGTCACGTGCTGCTTGATAATGAGTAAGTTCCTTATCTCATGCTGCGATAAATAAAGCGGAAAGCCCTTCTGGATGTAAATCCAAACCGGCTTTCCGCTTTTTTAATGATGCTTTATTACCTTCCTGCCACGCCCTGGCGTACCAGTGCCCGCTTCAGCTTGGCCTCCGCCATGGCGCTCTCCATCTCAGACAGCTTCTCCTTCGACTCCAGCAGCTTCTTCGCCTTCTCTTCCGCAAGGCGCGCACGCTCAAGGTCTATCACCTCCGCCCACTCAAAGGTGGTGGGCAACAGACGCACCCTGCCATCCGAGACCGACAGCATGCCCCCAATACAGGCCGCTCTGCGCCGGTTTCCCTCCCCGTCAACTATCACCGCTTCACCCATTCCAAGAGCTGCGACATAGTTTATGTGGTGGGCAAGAATGCACACGTCCCCCGTGGTTGTCCTGACTATCAGTTTCTCCGCCTCGCCGTCATACGCAACGCCGTCTGCGGTTATGATCTGCAGATGATACGTCATGAGGATCACCTTTTAGCGGCCTTAGCCACAACGTCATCAATGGAGCCGGCGAACAGAAATGCGGATTCGGGTATATCATCGTGCTTCCCCTCAATTATCTCCTTGAACCCGCGTATTGTCTCCGACAGCGGCACATATTTGCCCTCGTATCCAGTGAACTGCTCTGCAACTGAGAACGGCTGACTCAGGAAACGCTGAATCTTTCTGGCACGATTGACTGTCAGCTTGTCCTCCTCCGACAGCTCCTCCATGCCCATGATTGCTATTATATCCTGAAGCTCCTTATAGCGCTGGAGCATCTGCTGAACGCTGCGTGCCACCTGGTAGTGCTCCTGTCCCACAATCTCCGGCGTCAGAATCCGGCTGGTGGAATCCAACGGATCAACAGCAGGATAGATGCCAAGCGAGGCAATGGAACGATCCAGAACCGTTGTGGCATCCAGGTGGGCGAAGGTAGTGGCCGGGGCCGGGTCGGTCAGGTCATCAGCCGGTACATAGACCGCCTGGACAGAGGTGATGGACCCCTTCTTTGTGGATGTGATGCGCTCCTGAAGCGCACCCATCTCCGTCGCCAGTGTGGGCTGGTAGCCCACTGCCGACGGCATGCGTCCCAGCAGCGCGGACACCTCGGAGCCCGCCTGTGTGAAACGGAAAATGTTGTCAATAAACAAAAGCACATCCTGATTTTTGACGTCGCGGAAATACTCCGCCATTGTGAGTCCCGACAGACCCACACGCATACGCGCTCCCGGCGGTTCATTCATCTGCCCGTAGACCAGAGCTGTCTTCTGGAGAACCCCAGACTCCTTCATCTCGTTGTAAAGGTCGTTCCCCTCACGGGTACGCTCCCCGACACCGGTAAATACCGACAGTCCGCCATGCTGCGTCGCAATGTTATGGATAAGCTCCATGATAAGCACTGTCTTCCCGACGCCGGCTCCGCCAAAGAGGCCGATCTTGCCGCCCTTTGCGTAGGGGCATATCAGGTCCACCACCTTGATGCCCGTCTCAAATATCTCAGTGGCTCCCTCCTGCTCATCGTAGGCCGGCGCCGGTCTGTGTATAGCCCAGCGTTCCTTCACCTCCGGCGCCGGCATGTTATCCACCGGCTCGCCAAGAAGATTGAACACCCTCCCAAGGCATTCCTCGCCTACAGGAACTGTTATCGGACTTCCCGTGTCCTCCGCCGACAGTCCACGGCGCAGACCATCGGTCGAGCCCATGGACACACACCTGGCGACATTGTCTCCGATGTGCTGGGCAACCTCGCAGGCGAGGACATGTCCATTATTCTCAATGTGTATGGCGTTGAGCAGTTCCGGAAGCTCACCGTCCGCGAACTGAATGTCCAGGACAGGCCCCATTATCTGCACAACTGTTCCAATATGCTTTCCTGCCAATTCGGTCAACTCCTAATTTATTTTTCAGGCTCACACCCACAGTATACAACACATACCCTGACACAGCCCACCGCACAGCCCCTGACCTTGTCACCGCACCAGGCCGGCGGAGCGGCAAGGCTGTAAGGCTCCTTATGAGCGAATTTCCCCGCGGGAAGAAGTCAGGAACCTGCGATGATCTCGGTGATCTCCTGGGTGATGGCTCCCTGACGGGCGCGGTTGTATTGGAGGCTGAGAGAGCCGATTATCTCATCGGCATTCTTAGTAGCCGAGTCCATTGCCGTCCGCCTTGCTCCCTGCTCACTGGCAACCGACTCGCAAAGCGCTCCGTAAATAAGGCCGCCCACATACTCAGGGATAATCGAATTAAACACAGCCGTGCTGCCCTGCTCATAGAGCGTAATCATGCGCGGCCCGCCTCCGCTTTGAAGCTCCTCGCGCTTCAATGGCAATACCTCCATGAGATACGGAGTCTGTGTGAGCATCGAGACAAAGCTTGTGTAGCCAATGCGAAGCTCATCTATCTCCCCGGATACGAAATCGCGGCAGAGCCCCTTCGCCATAGTAAAGCAGTCGCTTATGGTGATATCCCCCGCCACAGCGTAGCCTTCAGTCACTATGTGCCAGCCATGGGCGCGAAGCGTCTCCAATGCCTTTTTCCCAATCGGCACAACAACAGATTCCTGCTTTGACATGCTCTCCTCACAGAGCTTTAAAATGTTATGATTGTACCCGCCGGCCAGCCCCCTGTCACCGGCTATCACCACATAGCATGCGCGTTTTACCGGGCGCTGGGTAACATACGGCGACGTGAACTCAATGTTGTTGCCGGCAATGTCGATCATCGTCTCATACAACGCCTCGAAATACGGACGACTCCGCTGGACGTTCTCCTGGGCGCGGCGCAGCTTGGATGCGGCTACCATCTCCATGGCCTTTGTTATCTGCTTCGTACTCTCCATGCTGCGTATGCGCAGCTTAATGTCTTTCATGGAAACTCCAGCCACAGACTATCCCCCTCCTTACTTACCGGCAGTGAATCTGGCGGTATACTTCGAAAGCGCGTCCTTCAGGCCTTCCTCAGCTTCAGGTTCAAGCTTCCCGGTTTCCCGTATGGCGTCAAGGACATCAGGCGCGTTGAGATCCATATATTCATAGAGACCGCGCTCATACTCCCTTATGTCTGAAACGGGTACATCCTTAAGGAAGCCGTTTGTAACAGCATAGAAAATACACACCTGATGCGCGACTTCAACCGGAGAACCATTCTTCTGCTTCAGCACCTCAACAATGCGTTCTCCCTGTGCAAGGCGCTCCTTGGTGTCCTGGTCAAGATCAGATCCGAACTGTGCAAAGCTCTGCAGCTCACGGTACTGTGAATAAAGCAGCTTCAGTGATCCGGCCACCTTCTTCATGGCCTTTATCTGTGCATTGCCTCCCACACGGGACACCGAAATGCCAGGGTTCACCGCCGGCATTACACCGGAGTGAAACAGCTCCGACTCCAGAAATATCTGTCCGTCTGTAATAGATATGACATTTGTTGGAATATACGCCGACACATCCCCGGCCTGCGTCTCGATGATAGGCAATGCGGTGAGCGAACCGCCGCCCTTCTCCGGCGACAGCCGCGCTGCGCGCTCAAGCAGTCTTGAATGCAGGTAAAACACATCTCCGGGATACGCCTCGCGTCCCGGCGGACGCCTGATGAGCAGCGATATCGCGCGGTACGCCACAGCGTGCTTGCTCAGGTCATCATATATGACCAGCACATCCTGTCCCCTGTTCATGAAGTACTCGCCCATTGTGCAGCCGGTGTAGGGCGCGATGTACTGCATCGGCGACAGCTCCGACGCTGTGGCGCTGACCACAATGGTGTAATCCATCGCTCCGGCGCTCTCCAACGTACTCACTACCTGAGCGACCGTTGAACGCTTCTGTCCAATGGCGACATAGATGCAGATACAGCTTTTCCCCTTCTGGTTGATAATCGTGTCAATGGCAATGGTAGATTTCCCCGTCTGGCGGTCGCCAATTATAAGCTCACGCTGTCCACGGCCTATAGGTATCATGGAGTCTATCGCCTTGATGCCTGTCTGAAGCGGCACAGACACACTCTTTCTGTCGATTATGCCGGGCGCGGGGGCCTCTATGGGGTCATAACGCGCGGCAGCGATCTCGCCCTTGCCGTCAATCGGCGATCCGAGAGCGTCCACCACGCGGCCAATGAGCGCCTCACCCACCGGAACGGACACCACCCGACCGGTGCGCTTAACCACGTCCCCCTCCTTGATCCCCGAGTCAGTGCCGAGAACCACGATGGACACAGAATTCTCTTCCAGATTCTGCGCCATGCCGTACTCACCGTTGGGGAACTCTATCAGCTCGTTCATAAGGCAGTCATCAAGCCCTGACGCTCTGGCAATGCCGTCGCCCACAAGTATGACAGTGCCCGTATCGCTCTGCTCTATCTTCCGCTCATAGTTTTTTATCTGAGCGCGAATAATCTTGGTTATTTCCTCTGGTTTAAGTTCCATTCTCTACCAGCTCTCCTGTGACGGGACACAAAGCGTCAGCCGTCTCCCGCATAATATAAACGCGCCACACACGGACGCCCTCAAAGCACCGCCGCATCCAGCGAACGGCGTATCTCCTCCAGATGTGATTTCACTGAGCCGTCATAACGTCTGCCGTTCATCTCCAGACGCACGCCTCCGATCAGTCCCTTATCCACACGCTGCACCAGATCTATTTTCTTCCCGGTCGCCTCGCTGAGCTTCCGGCAGAGATCCCGGGCCAGCTGCGGCGTCAGCGGCACCGCAGTTGTCGCGGTCACCTCTACAATTCCGTTGTCCGCATTAAAGCGGCGCCTGTATGCCTTCCCACAGGCGGCAAGCTCCCGGATGAGTCCGTTCTCCACAAGCAGCTTAAGAAAGCTCAGAAGATACTCGTGTACACGGCCACCAAAGCTCTCGTCCAGAAGTCCGCACCGCTCCGCCTTGGGCACGGACGGCAGCGCCAGAAGCCGCGTAAAATCCGGATTCTCGCGGAAAATATTCACGGCCATGCCCAGCTCTTCAAGTATCTGCGAAGAGAGCCCCTCATCCCTGGCCAGCTCATACAGAGCCTGGCCATAAGTCTCAGCCCTGGCGCTCATACCTCGTCACCTATTTCTCTGATAAACTCCTCTATCAGCGCTGTCTGATCCTGCGGCTTGAGCTCTTTGTCTACCACCTTGGATGCAATTTCAAGAGCCAGCCCCGATATCTCGTCCTTCGCCTCATTGATGGCCTTCTTCTTCTCCCGGGCAATATCGGCCTCCGCCTTCTGGCGTATGGCAGCTGCTCCGGCGCTGGCCTCGTTCAATATCTCCTGCTGGCGCTTCTCAGCCTGCCTGGTCGCGTCCCGGAGTATCTCCTCCCGCTCCTCAGAGGCACGGGCTATATGCCGGCGGTACTCCTCCTGCAGCGCTCCCGCTTCAGCCTGTTGGCGGCCCGCGTCGGCATACAGGTCATCTATCTCCTTCTGTCGGTCATCTATCATCTTCTTAACAGGCCTGAAGAGAAATTTCCTCAGCAGCAGAAATGTAATTATCATGTTGCAGAAGGTGAAGAGTGCGGTCCAGAAGTCAATGTCCACTATGCCTTCATACAAAGACAGTCACTCCTTTCTCACGTGGCTTCTGCCGCTCCTCAGCCCTTGAAAACGAAGAGCAGCAGTAAGGAAATGACAAGAGAATAGATACCTGTGGACTCGGTGATGGCGCATCCCAGGATCATGTTCGTCCGCAGCATCCCGGCGGACTCAGGCTGACGCGCCATACCATCCAGTGCGTGGCCAACGGCGTATCCCTCGCCCACGGCGGGGCCGATAGCTCCAAAGCCAATGGCTATACCCGCTCCAATGGCGCGTGCGGCACTGATGATCGCTTGTTCCATTTTAAATTTCCTCCTAAGAACATTTAATAATTGATTATTGCATGTTGTCTATTTTGAATCGTATTAAACGACCAAAAGCGAATTAATATCATCCATGCTCCTCCGGCGGCGGACACGCGCTGCCGACATATGCCATGGTGAGCAGACTGAACACCAGCGCCTGAACGCCTCCGGTGAACACGTCGAAGTAGAGCGACAATATCCCCGGCAGACCCACCTGGAGAATCGGTATGCCGGACACAAGCTCTGTATACTGCAGCAATCCAAAAAGTCCTATGACCAGGAAAGCAATGCCGAATATCTTCCGGATAAGCTTGCTTTTCTTAATCCCCACAGCAAGCAGCGCCGCCCCCACCAGCATGACCAGGACAGGGACCGCTGCCGTACCTGAGATGAGCCGCAGCAGCGCGGTAGAGGCGACCGACAGCGCCGCATAGATAAGCGCCGTAAGTACTCCCCCGCCCATAATGTTTCCGAAGTGACGGAAAGCCATGCTGACAGGCTGGCTTATTTCGCTTATGATGTTAAGCGGGTTCAGGAATGTCTTAAAATACCTGACTCCGCTGGACTTCACGTTCCCGCGCCAGCAGAGAAAGCTTGTCATCAGAGCCCAGGTTCCGGTAGTGGCAATGTCCGCTGTCGACGAGCGGAAGAAGCCTGTCATGCCAATGTATGAGCCGCAGATGGATGAGAGGAACAGCGCCCCTATATACGGAGTCCAATAGGAGTTGTGCTTGCCCATCGTATCCTCTACCAGATCGTAGAGCATCCCGACGAGCTTCTCCACCACCACCTGGAGCCTCCCCGGGCGCTTCTTCAGATTCCGCCCTAAAAGCCACCCGGCCACGCACAGCAGAACCATCACGGTGAAGGATGACACCGTGGTCTGGGTAATCGTGATGACCCCGAAAAGCTTCGTATATATTTCAGGTCCATTTACGTTCACATTCATTTTTCTTTTCCACCGTCCTTACGAAAATACTCTGTAAGGGTAATGCTGAGCTGCACAAACACCAGCGGCAGGATCGACGCGATGGGGTCGAAGCGGTCTGTCCGCAGCAGCAGAATATAGATCCCCGCCAGCACGAGCAGACGCACCGGCGCGGAAGCACGCACAAGCAGCGTCGCCCTGTCCGATTTCCCGGTCTGCTCCGCCATATCGGCCGCGCGTGACACCACCATGCTCAGCGCCAGAAAATTACCCATCGCCAGAACCGTCCCGATGACGGCGCCCAGGGCCACACTTAAGTCCAGCTTTCCGATTACCGCGTAAACAAGCACCATAAGCAGGGTAAGCGCTATCTCCCCTGCAAGTACCCGCAGCAGCTGCCGTATGGCGGCCTGATTGTGAAACATTGCCTATATATCTCCCCTTGTAACCTAAGTCACTCGTGGTCGTTGAACGAGACAGGCCCACGGCCCTCGTCCTCGCCGCCGGCCCGTTTCATGGTTTTAAGCGCGTTAATAAATCCGGAGACAGCCCCGCCTACTCCAAGAAGCACACCCAGAATAACCACCCAGCTTCCAAGTCCGAACCTGTCTCTAAGCCAGGCTGAACCCCATATGCAGAGGATCAGAGGTCCCAGTACGGAGAACGCAAGCTGTGTGAACCACACCAGGCTCTTGAGTGTCTTGAAAGAGTTCTTCAACTGCATGCCTCCTCGCAAAAACACCTTTAATAATAAATCAATCGACGATTAAAGTCAAGTTGTACATCCAATTTTTTTCTGTTTTTATTCTGCTAAACTCCACATATATTTTATTCTGAATCGTACATCTGCGGACTTTGAGCCGGATTTTAATCTTCCTCCGTTATAAAAGCTTACGCCAATAGAGGCCTCGTGTCACAGGCGTATCCGGCAGGCCGCCCCTTATGAAGAGCTCCAGCCAGCGCTGCGCCTCCTCACGCGTCTCCGTTGTGAAGCTGAGCGTCAGAAAATCCACAGGTGCAGTCCGCCGGTCGCCGATGTACAGCGGTACGGAGTTTAAAAGTGTCCCAAAGCGGCGTCCGTCGCACATAACAGGAAACTCGGCGTTCTTCCGATCGCGCAGGATGGGTCTTCCGCTGCAATCTGCACAGCCTCTGTCGCCTCTGGCCGGACAGTTCCGGAAGCGCATCAAGGGCAGTCTGCCAAAGGCCACAAGGCCCCGCGGCAGCGCCCCGCCCAGCTCCCGCACACGGCTCATCGCCAGCTCGAAGGACAGTGTGACGTCGTAAAAGCCAAGCGCTTTCGCCTCCTCAAGCGCCCACGTGTTCATTATGTTCAGCCCCGCCCCTCCATGGGGCCTCAATCCCAGCTCCCGGCAGAGCCGCACACCGTAGTAATTTTCGCAGAGCGCGTCATTAAGTCCCAGCTCCTGCAGCCTCCTGAGGTCATCTGCAAGCCGTTTTCTGTCGCCGTCAAAGAGCAGCGCCGGGAGCTCTGCTATGAGCTTGCCGCCGAGGCCGGGTAAAAGCTCCGGGTTCAGGGCAAGCTCCCGGACAGGCAGGATGATTCTGTCGAATGCCTCCGGGGATGTCAGCTGTTTTGCTGACTGGAACCGGCCGCGCAGCGCACAGGTCTCGGCCTTATATGGTACAGGCTCTGAGAGCCCCACTGGCCGCGGGTCCCTCTCCGGCGCCCTCCCGCGGAGCACCGTCAGCTGTTCCAGCGCCTCCCTGCGGATGGCGTTCATCGCAGAACCGGGCAGGGTAAGTCCGTCCTCAATCGCCGCTTCAAAGCTTCTCAGATAGTACGGTGTCCCGCCTGTTTTCTCAAAGCATCGTCCGGCAATTTCCGCTGTCAGCGGGCGCTGAACCGCCCGCTCAGGGACAGGTCCCCGGACAGTAAGGGATGCACCGGAAGTTGAAACGTGAAGCTCCGTCCCCCAGGCTGCGCATTCAAGCTTCATATCCACCGGCACGCTTCTCCGCTCATTTCTCGTCAGTGACGCCAGCTTACCGAGAAGCTTTGAGGAGGCCGCCGTGACGTCTTCCTTCTGCCGGACTCCGAACATGTCCCCGTCCCGTCTGCCTTTAATATATCCATCGGTGAAGCCGCTCCTTGAGAAGACCGCCCGCAGGGTCTCTTCATCGTATGGCTCGCCGGCCAGCGCCAGCCTTGCTGCCGTCACCGCCGCAGCCACATATTCAGGCCGTTTCATTCTCCCCTCTATCTTGAACGAGGCCACCCCGACCCCGGCGAGCTCCCGCAGATACTTCAGATGAGACATATCCTTCAGCGATAGCGCGTACTCCCTTGTGCAGGATTGGAAATTCAGTCTGCATGGCTGGGCGCAAAGTCCCCTGTTCCCGCTCCTTCCCCCGAGAATTGAGGACAGGTAGCACGCCCCCGACATGCACATACACAGTGCGCCATGTATGAACACCTCTGTCTCCATGCCGCACCTGGCAGTGATGAACTCGATTTCCCCGAGTGAAAGCTCCCTGGCCAGCACCACCCGCGTAAAGCCCATATCCGCCATCAGCTTTGCGCCGTCAAGGTCGTGGACTGTCAGCTGAGTGGACGCGTGACGTGGTATCTCCGGCCAGCGCTCCCGGAAGAGACGCGCTGCTGCCAGATCCTGTATTATCACGGCGTCGGCGCCGGCCTCGGCTATGGCGTCGGCAGTCTCCAGAAGTGCCGGAAGCTCACTGTCTTCCACCAGCGTGTTCACCGCCACATGGACCGCCACATTCCGCACACGGCAATAGCTCAGCGCCTCGGCAAGAGCATCCCCGCTGAAATTCTCCGCTCCGCGCCTTGCGTTGAAGGAACCGGCGCCCAGGTACACCGCATCTGCACCGCAGCGCACCGCGGCGATGAGCTGTTCACGTCCCCCGGCCGGAGCCAATATCTCAGGCATGGTCCTGCACACCTCCTGTTGTCTCCCGTCTGCGGAGAAAATCGCCGGGGGAGAGCTCCACCGGGCATGATATTCTGACCCTCTCTCCCGGGTGCGGCGCACAGTCCCGGCGTTCCCCTGTCTCTGTCTCAATGAATTCTACTGTGAAGCTGCGTATATTGCGTCCCGGCGACAGGACCTCCAGTCTATCTCCCACAAAGAAGCGATTTCTCTGGACTATGAGAGCCACCCCGTCGATCCACTCCACAGCCGCCCCGACAAAAACGCATGATTGTTCATATTTCCCGCTGTTCAGATGTCCGCTCTTCAGCTCCCCGAAGTAGAAGCCCGAGGAGTAGGGCCTGTGCTTTACCGCATCCAGCTCCCTGCGGCAGTCTGCCGGTGAAGCTGTTCCGTCAATTGCCATACGGTAGGCGTTTGTCACTGTCGCCACATAATAGGCGGTCTTCATCCGACCTTCAATCTTAAATGAGCTCACCCCGGCGCTGCCAAGCTCGTCCAGAAAATCCACACAGCACAGATCATGGGAGCTGAGAAGCGCCGTATATTCCCCGTTTTCCTCCAGTGGAAAGAACTCACCCGGCCGTTTTTCCTCAGTCAGCGCATACTGCCACCGGCAGGGCTGGGAGCACTCGCCTCGGTTTCCGCTCCTTCCGGTCAGAAAGGCGCTTATAAGGCATCTGCCGGAGACTGCCATACACATCGCCCCGTGGACAAACGCCTCCAGCGACAAATCCCTCGGGATTCCGGCAGCCAGCTCCGCTATCTCGTTCAAGGTGAGCTCTCTTGGCAGCACAATACGGCTCACTCCGAGCTCACCGTATACCCTGGCAGCTGCGTAATTCATGCAGCCCGCCTGGGTACTCAGGTGCAGCTCAAGGCCCGGCGCAGCGCGCACAAACTCGGATATCACGCCAAGATCCGCCGCTATCACAGCATCCACACCGGCATCGCGAAGAAACTCCGCATATTCACGAAGCTCCGGAATCTCACCGCTCTTTGCGAGCGAATTAACCGTCACATAAAGCCTCCTTGAGTTGCTGTGCGCATATTCCACGGCCCTCACCAGGGCGTCCCGTGGAAAAGCCGCCCTTTCAGCGCGCATCTGCAGCTTCTCTCCCCCCACATACACAGCGTCCGCGCCGAATCTTACCGCTGCCTCAAGGCTCTCCCAGTCCCCTGCGGGAGCCAGAAGTTCCGCTCTGTCCATCCGGAGCACCCCCTTTTTCCATACCATACCACATTCCCGCTCAGGAAGCAACAATGTCTTTTCCGGGTGCGGCGAAGTGCGTTTCTCATACAATTACAGGCTCCTGGGCCGTATTTCGGGCCACTCTTGCCGCGTTATAACAACTTCAGCCTTTAAAATCGAAGAAAAATCGTGTACTCTCACCGTTGAAATCAGCCCTGGAAAAAAATATAATTGAGTGGTAATTCTAGTATGAAGGAGGATGTCTATGTACAGGCAGGAAGCAGTGGAATGTTATGCCAAGGCTCTGAAGTCAGGCCAGAAGGAGTATCGTGAGCGTACCGCCGCAGGACTCCCCCCATATCCCAGCGTATTGGATGAGCAATTGACGTCTACCGACAGCACTCAGATTGTCGGACTTGTGGAGGTCCCCACGGATCGCATAATCGGCGTGAAAACGGCGGGGCGCATTTCCGCTTTCAGCGCCGGCTTTTACCCTCTCCTTCAGGCGGACACTGAGTTTGCCGCCAAGTGGGTTGAGCTGTGCGCAGCGCACCTGGCAAACGAGGGGATCCGTGATCCGATAGTCTGTTATGAGTATTTAGGCAATTTCTATGTACAGGAGGGCAACAAGCGCGTCAGCGTCCTCAAGTACTTCGGCGCGCCGACCGTTCCCGGCAATGTCACGCGCGTCATGCCCCAGACAAAGGACGAGCAGCGTCTGAAGGCGTACAGGGAATTTCTGGAGTTCTATAAGGTGACAAAGCTCTATGACATACAGTTTAAGGAGCCCGGCAGCTATGGCAAGCTCCTGCAGGCCGCCGGCAAGGCTCCGGGAGAGGAGTGGAGCCAGGCTGAGCGCAGGACGCTCTCCGCGAGCTATCACTATTTCAGAGAGGCATTTTTCTCCGTCGGAGGCCGGGATCTCCGTATAAGTCCCGAGGAGGCGCTGCTACTGTGGCTGCAGGTTTACTCCTACAAGGAGCTTGTCTCGATGTCCTCTGCGGAGCTCAAGAAGTCGCTTTCCAGCATGTGGCGGGAGATCACGGCGCGCTCCGAGGCGATACCGGTGGAAGTCCACACCAACGCCCCCGCTAAGGAGAAGACAAATATTATCACAAAGCTTATCTCCGCCCAGCCGGAGCATCTGGACGTGGCGTTCGTTCACACGAAAAACAAGGACAACAGCGAGTGGGTGCTTGCGCACGAGCAGGGACGCGACGAGATGCAGGCGGCGCTTGGCGACAAGGTCACATGCCGCAGCTACTTTGACGCCGATACACCGGAGAAGGCAGAGGCGCTCCTTGCAAGAGCCGTGGCAGATGGCGCGGACGTCATATTCACCACCGCCGTACAGCTTACGGAGCCGAGTCTCAGGCTTGCGGTGAAATATCCGAAGCTACGTGTCTACAACTGCTCCCTGAATATGCCCTACCCCAGCATACGGACCTATTACAGCCGTCTTTATGAGGGGAAGTTCATTACAGGCGCGATAGCCGGGGCCATGGCTAAGGATGGACGTATCGGATATGTCAGCTCCTACCCAATTCTGGGCGAGCTGGCATCCATCAACGCCTTTGCGCTTGGCGCTCAGCTGACCAACCCGAGGGCGCGGGTGCGGCTGGAGTGGTCGTGTCTGCCCGGCAACTGTGTGGACGCGCTGCTGCGTGCCGGCGTGCAGGTGATATCCAACCGTGACACGCCTGTTGCGGACAAATTCAGGCCAATATACGGAACCTATTATCGCGATGAGGGCAACAACCTCATCCCGCTGGCGTCCCCATGCTGTATGTGGGGGAGCTTTTACACAAAAATCATTGAGGCAATTTTCTCCGGTCAGGAGTCCAAGGCTCCGGCCAGGGCCGTCAGCTACTGGTGGGGGATGGAGAGCGGGGCCATAAACGTCACGCTGACAGACAACCTTCCCGAGGGCGTGCGGCAGCTGTCGGAGATACTCAGGCAGGGTCTTCTTGCCGGGACCATAGACCCGTTTTTCCGTCCCATACAGGCTCAGGACGGCACGGTGAAAAATGACGGCACACACAGCTTCACTCCGGACGAGATCCTCAACATGGACTATCTTGTCCGCGGCATCGAGGGCCACATACCTTGCTATGGGGAGCTTCTGCCCATGGCCAGGCATACTGTGCAGCTCTTAGGCGTCTACCGGGACAAGATACCATCTGAGGAAACGCCGCAATGAAAATACTTGCTGTAGCAGACGAAGAATGTCAGGCGTTGTGGGACTATTACCGTCCGGGAAGGCTGGACGGGATAGATCTCATCATATCCTGCGGCGACCTGAAGGCGGACTATCTCTCGTTTCTCGTGACCATGGGGCACGCTCCGGTGCTCTATGTCCACGGGAACCATGACATCAGCTACAGCAGGTTTCCCCCGGAGGGGTGCGACTGCATAGAGGACACGATCACAGTAATCAACGGCGTTCGAATACTGGGTCTTGGCGGCTGCCGCAAGTACCATCCGGGGCCTCACCAGTACACGGAGAAGGAGATGGCGCGGCGTATCAAAAAGCTCCGTTTCCAGCTCTGGAGAAGCAAGGGCGTGGATATAGTTGTAACTCACGCTCCCCCGGCGGGTATCGGCGACGCGCCGGACCCCGCGCATCGCGGCTTTGACGCGCTTTTACCCCTTATTGACAGATACCATCCGAAGCTGCTGCTCCACGGCCATGTCCACAGAAGCTATGGGACCGGTGTGCCGCAGGAGAACATCCGTGGGAATACACGGATCATCAACGTCGGCGAACGTTATGTTTTCGATTTTCCCACAGCTGGGGACGGAAAGTGACCGGACTTTTTCATCGGCCATGCCGCCGGCAAGGCTGTCATTTGGGGCATTGAAGCCGGTTTCTTCCGGTGCGCAGCCGCACCTTAAGCTCTCTCATATGTACAGATAATCATGCGCAGAAAAATTTAAAGGGGCTGTCTTCACACGATCTTCCATCGTCTGAGGGCAACCCCTTTGTTCACGTCACTGGGCCCTGTTTCCCTTTGCCGCTTTCATGCGGAGCGAATGGTCCAGAATGCTCTTCCTTATGCGAAGGCTCTGCGGCGTCACCTCCAGCAGCTCGTCATCCGCCAGAAATTCCAGACACTGCTCAAGGGACATGACTCTCGGCGGTACAAGCCTCAGCGCCTCGTCTGAGCCGGCAGCCCGCATATTTGTCAGCTGCTTTTTCTTGCACACATTTACTGTGATGTCATCCGCCTTGGGGGTCTCGCCAACCACCATGCCGGCGTAAACCTGGACACCCGGTGAAACAAACATAACTCCCCTGTCCTGCACGCCAAAAATGCCGTACGCAACCGACTCCCCCGTCTCGGATGCCACCAGGGAGCCGGTTCCACGGCGGGTGACCTCGCCCTTGTATTTATCGTACCTCTCAAACACGGCGCTCATGATTCCCTCGCCGCGTGTGTCCGTCAGAAACTCGTTCCTGTATCCGAACAGGCCGCGGGACGGGACCAGGAACGTCAGCCTCACGCGACCTGACATCGGCGTCATCTCCACAAACTCTCCCTTGCGGCTGGAAAGCTTTTCGATTACCGCGCCCACCGACTCCTCCGGCACATCGGCCACCACCCGCTCCACAGGCTCACGAAGCTGGCCGTCCTCCTCAAGCATAAGCACCCTTGGCGGCGACACCGCAAACTCATATCCCTCCCGCCGCATGGTCTCTATGAGGATTGAAAGGTGCATCTCTCCCCTGCCCGCCACGTTGAAGCTGTGGTCTGAGCCCTCCACCTCCGATACGCGAAGCGACACATCCTTTAAAGTCTCTCTGAACAATCTGTCCCTGAGCTGACGGGAGGTGACAAACCTCCCCTCTCTCCCTGCAAACGGCGAGTCGTTCACAGAGAATGTCATCTCCATGGTCGGCGCCGATATCTTCACAAACGGCAGCGCTTCAACGGCCTCAGGCGCGCAGATAGTATCTCCTATGGTTATTTCAGGTATTCCGGATAGGGCAATTATGTTGCCGGACGTCGATTCTGTGACCGCCACACGGTTCAGACCGTCAAACTCGTAAATGCTCACGGCCTTTGCCTTCTTAACCGCAGTATCTCCGTGGTAATTCGTGACGGTCAGCTCCTGGTTCTGCCGTATGACGCCCCGCTCTATACGCCCTATTGCTATACGTCCTACATAATCGTTATAGTCGAGTGAGGACACCAGCATCTGCAGCGGCTCCTCATCGTGGTCCTCCGGAGCGGGAATATAGTCCACTATAGTATCAAAAAGGGGCTTCAGATCCACTCCAGGCGTCTCCATTGAGAAGCTGGCAGTCCCCTGCCGGCCTGAGCAGAAGAGCATGGGCGAATCTATCTGTTCATCCGTGCAGCCCAGCTCCATCAGAAGCTCCAATATCTCGTCCACCACTTCAAACGCGCGCTGGTCAGGTCTGTCTATCTTATTCAGGACTACTATGACCCTGTGCCCGAGCTCCAGTGCCTTTGAGAGGACAAAACGTGTCTGCGGCATTGGCCCTTCCGCTGCGTCCACTAAAAGTATGACGCCGTTCACCATCTTCAGTATCCGCTCAACCTCTCCGCCAAAATCCGCGTGGCCGGGCGTGTCCACTATGTTGATCTTGATATCGCCGTACTGTACCGCAGTATTCTTGGCGAGGATCGTGATGCCCCGCTCCCGCTCCAGGTCATTTGAATCCATGACCCGCTCCGCCACCTGCTGGTTCTCCCGGAATACGCCTGACTGCTTCAGCATTTCGTCCACCAGAGTGGTCTTGCCATGGTCAACGTGGGCTATTATAGCCACATTTCTAATCTTTTTTTCCAAGCTAACACTTCCATTTTCTGTGGGATGAGAGAATCGGTTCACCGGTTCGCAGGCGTCTCTTCGCCGAAACGGTATTATACACAGATTTCCCTGAAATTTCAATGTCTTTGAAGAAAAAAGCTGACCATGTCATGAGAGGAAGCTTTTCACAGCGGAAAGCTGCGGCTGATGTGTCAGGGCGCACGTATCACGCTCACAAAGGGCGCGTTCAGGGATCAGATGGAAACTCAAGCGAAAGCGCTTTGCTGAAGGTCCGCAAAGCGCCGAGGGCACATATTTAAAATGTCTCCCAAGTATTCATGGCCATTTCGATCTGACGCATTATACAAAGTACAGGACATCTGAGATATTTTATTGACATGAGCATCAGGGAGACGCCGGCCAGATAGCATCCTGGAAAGTTCAATCATTGGCGCTCTGGTTTCCCCTTATCTCAATCAGCTTTCCATACTCCAGGCGATACCGGCAGTCGGTCTGCTCAGAAAGTACTCTGTCATGGGTCACAATAATCACGGTCTTCCCCTGGCCGTGCGCCAGGCCGATCAGAATGCGCATGACCTCCCGCGCGTTCTCCTCGTCAAGATTTCCTGTGGGCTCATCCGCCGCGATGATGGATGAATGGGCTGCCAGGCACCGGGCGATGGCGACCCTCTGCTGTTCTCCGCCCGAGAGCTTTGACGGAAGTCTGCCGTGCTGTTCCTTCTGGATGCCGACCGCCAGAAGGTGCTCCCTCGCCTCGGCGATCGCCTCCTCCTTACCCATCCCGGCAAGCTGCATCGGGTACAGAACATTTTCCAGCGCAGTGCGGGTGGGAAACAGAAGATAGGACTGGCTGATGGTGGCAACGGTGCTGCGGCGATAGGTGTCCAGGTCCTTAGCCTCAAGCTCCCTTCCATCCAGGAGAACGCGGCCGGATTTAGGCGTGTCAAGTCCGGAAATCAGGTACAGCAGCGTGCTCTTCCCGGCGCCTGACTGACCGACAATGGAGGTAAGCTTTCCGGCCGGAAAAACTGCGTCCACACCGCAGAGCGTCTCCTTCCTTGCCCTGGAATATTGATAATGTACCTGGTCTAATATAAGCTCTGCCATATCTATCCCTCTCTGGACTGGTAGAATGCCACCAGATTCCTGACGCAGAAAACAGTCTGCTGAATCGCGACGGCCGCAAAGCACGCTACAGCAATCACCGCCATATACCGCGCAGCCCAGGCGATCCACCGGACTCCGCAGATAAGCCAGACGATTATAAGCGCAACGACGCCCTCCGCTGCTGTCAGCAGGAGGACGCTGCCATTCATCTTAAGCCACACCAGCGCCCTTCTCTCTCCCCAGAGCAGCCTTAAAAAGACCTCAGTGGAGAAGCCCGCGCAGAGGAAGACAGCCATAACCGCAGCCGCAATGCAAAGGAGGATGCTCAGCGGCACAACCAGCATCTGCTGGATCCGGACCTTCTGCTCTATCGGCCTGACCGCCTGCTCAAGGATTCTCACATTGCTGTACAGAATGCAGTCCCCGTCCTCTTCCAATATGGACCTTGCCGCCTCCCTGATAGCCTGGAACTCACGGTTATATGCGGGATCTACGAAAAAGTGAAACGTCCGATAATAGTAGAAGCTTTCAATTATTGTCCCGGTGTAGAAAAAGCCTGAGCGCCCGAAAAAGAACGCGTCAGATAAAATTATGCTGTACGGATCAACAAGCCCCGCCTGGTCCTCAAAAGTACCCGCTGCAACCATGGTCAGTGTGGGTGCGGATGCCGGGTCGGTGTCCTCACCCGCGTTCGGTGCAACTGTGAAGGTGTCTCCGGCCTCTACACCCAGAACACAGGCCAGGTTACTGTCCAGAATGCAGGGAATGCCCGCGCTTTCCCCGGAATTGAGAACTGAGTCCTCGTCCCAGCCCTCGGCGAAAGTAATTTCCACGCCCCGTTCCTTTGAGAAGAAGGAGAGGTCATTTGTCCCGTAAGCCACAGAATAGTTCGCGATCTGTACAGGGGACCTCAGAGAATACGGACACTCAAGGTAGTATGCGCAGTTCCTCACGCCCTCCACCTCCAGGAGCTTTGACGCCGTGCTCTCTCTCAGCTTCAGCTCGCCGTTGGCGCTCGTACCGGGGAGGACCTGAAATACAAGCTGAACACTGTTGTACATAGCATCCACAGAGGCCTCATTGTCCAGAATGTTCTGCTGAAAGATCGTCATAAAGCAGACGCTGAAAACCAGCAGCACAAGCAGTACGCATGGGAGCAGCGGTCTACGTAAAATATGCTTCATTGTGACGCACCCTGCCTTAAGAGACTTATCAGACTCTGCCTGTTGACAATCCGTGAAAGGAGCATGAGCAGTGCAAAGGCCGCAGCCATCTCCCCAGCCGTCCACAAAGCGAGATACGCAAGAACTTCTCCGTTTGTTGGAACCACTGTCAGCGTCTCGGCGCTCACCTGTCCTTTAATCCACAGTATATACGCGCCATAGCTGCACCCCATGGCAGCAAGACAGGCCGGTATCGCCGTCACAGCAAACGCGCAGATATAAATTTCCCGTGCCTCTCCGCGCCCTGCCCCAAGTAGGCGCCTGAGCGCGTACTCATAACGGAAGTGGTTAGACAGCAGCACACCATAGGACAGTGTCGCTGCAATAAACGCCACTATTGTACATGCGGTCATCACCGCCTTGCGGTCGCTCATGGCATAGAAGCTGCTGCTGACAGATTCCCAGCCCGTATCGATGACGTTCAGCGTATATCCCTGCTCGTTGAGAGGGACCTCAAAAGCATCCATGAAGTCCTCATAATCAGGGCCGAGAACACGGAACGTCACCAGACGTGCCTGTGCGCCGGCAGCGGAGTCAGGCAATATGCCGCCCGGAATAAAGATATCATTCCTGCTGTGATGGGTATAATCCACCGTGCCGATTCCCCTGCTGATCTCAGAGTAAAGGCCTATAATTTCGAATTCGCCGCAGGTATTATATTCCAGCAGTGTATCCCCTTCAAATGGATATCCGCTTTTCCATCCCTGGTACTCCTCAAAATCCGAACTGTATATGTAGCAGTCATCCGCGATTGACAGGCGGATCGAATCACCCACCGTCAGCCCGTTCTGTTCGGCCAGGGCTTCACTGATCACACAAACATAACTTCCGGCGTCTTCTTCAGAGAGCTCACGTCCCGCTGTCATGAAGGTGGTTTCATCCGCTACCGACGGAAGCATGGACATATCCTCCACCTCGTAGACTGTAAACATGTCACGGATCTCGCCCATCATTGCGCAAGACTCATCCATCCCTGTCTCCCGCAGAAAAGCGTCAATCTGTGCGTCAGACTCCTCCTTGCTGATATTTTCCGGCAGAACGAAAATGGAGTTATTCCAGATTGCGCTGTCAGTTTCGAATTTCAAGGTCTCCAGTATTTCGGGGTCATACACAATAAGTCCGTCTGCGTTGCCGTTGGCATCGAAGTTGTACCGTCCCACCAGGAAGACATGATCTCCCTTTCGAAGTTCAGGAGTCGCCACGTCGGCGCTGCGTTCTATCCACACCATTATGCCCTTATATGGCCAGCTGCCGCCCCAGATTGAGGTGATATCAAGGTATACTGTCTCCTCCTTCATCCCGAAGGCCCCGGGGTAAAGCGAGGTGTCGTCGGAGACTATTCCCTCCACAAAAAGCTTCTTATCCAGGCTCTCGGTAATTCCAAAGCAGTCCACCACGCATGCAAGGCCCTCCGCCCTTGCAGAGTGCACGGAAGCAACCATAATATCTTCCACTGTCTCAGAGTCTGCCAGCTCATTGAGTATATCCTCGGGTATATCCTTCAGCATCGGATACTCCTGCAGCCGGCTGTATATCGTGCCCACGTACGCCGTTGCTTTCATGGAATGCTCCATCACCAATCCGTCCAGGTGGGATTGCAGACAGAAAAACAGCATCGCCGCGGAAAGCAGCGCCATAAGCACGACAATCAGCACCAGCTTCAGGGGCTTGCGGAGAAAATGCAACCTGCTCACATCGCCAGCTCCCTTTGTATCACGCAAATATATATTCCCGTGCCTCTCCGCGCCCTGCCCCAAACAGGCGCCTGAGCGCGTACTCATAACGATTATTAATCATTAATATAACCGGTTTGATCGATATGTCAAGCGTTTTTGATGAAAAACGTGTCAGCTCTGTCAACTTTCCGTAAAGCTGCCGTCCCAGATGGATGTGCCCTCTCAAAGAAACGTCAGTATCTTTCTCAAAGCAGCCGCAAAGCAACCGGCGGGCGCTCGCAAACACCCGCCGATCGCTTTTGCATGCTCAGTGAACAGTCTCCTCGGCGCGATGGTGCAGCCGGTTTGCCGCCGGCTCCCCGCTGAAGTATCGGACAAGATTGTCCACCGTTGTCGCGGCTATTGCCCGCAGTGCCTCGTCCGTCAGATACGCCTGGTGGCTCGTCACAAGGACATTTGGCTGGGAGAGGAGCAGATTCAGCGTGTCATCCCGCATGACCTTAAGTGAGACGTCCTCATAAAAGTAGTCCGCCTCCTCCTCATACACATCAAGTCCGGCAGCGCCCACCTTACCGTCCTTGACAGCCCTTAACAGCGCCTCACTGTCAATCAGCGCTCCCCGTGAGGTGTTCACTATCATGACTCCGTCCCTCAGATGCTCAAACGAATTGCTGTCCAGCAGATGATATGTGCCGGGTGTCAGCGGGCAGTGAAGCGATATCACATCTGATCCGGCGAAGAGCTCGTCAAGCTCCACATATTCAATACCTGTACCGGGCACCCTGTATGGATCATATGCTATTACCCGCATACCCATCCCCCGGCACATCACCGCGAACGCCTGACCGACCTTGCCTGTACCAATTATTCCAGCCGTCCTCCCGGTGAGATCAACTCCGCAAAGTCCCTCAAGGCTGAAATTCCGCTCCCTGGTCCGCACAAATGCCCTGTGAGTCTTCCGCGCCAGTGTCAGCAGCATCGCCATCGCGTGCTGCGCAACTGACGTGGGAGAATAAGCCGGCACTCGCATGACTGCTATATTGAGCTCATCTGCCACCTTCAGATCCACGTTATTATATCCGGCGCACCGCAGCGCCACCGCCTCAACGCCCATTGCCGAAAGCGACTTTAGTACTTCTCCGTCGGCAGCGTCATTGACAAACAGACACACTGCCCTGGTCCCGCGGGCAAGTATCGCAGTATCCGCGCCAAGTCTTGTCTCCAGATATCTGGGCTCAAAGCCGGCCCTGCGCAGCAGCGGATCAAACCATGTTCTGTCGTAGGAACGGGCATCAAAAAACGCTATTGTCTCCATGCTTGCCTCCTTGAATGCTGTATGGACTTTCCTCTAGCTTTCCCCGGGTCTGAGTGAAACATCCGGCTCCGGACTTGACATTTTCAGGATAAGCTGGTACTATGTCTGTGCGTGTGGTAAATCTTTTGTTGAGAGGGAGGCACAGCGTGGAACAGCTTATTCGGAACGCCTTTCTTTTTGCGGATGATACGGCTGAAAAAAAGGATATTCTTATTAAAGATGGCGTCATCGTCGCCGCAGAGCCCCATATCCCGGGTGATGCGGCGCTGGATCTGAAGGGCGCCTGTGTTTTCCCCGGTTTCGCAGACGCCCATGTACATCTGCGTGAGCCGGGCTTTTCTTATAAAGAGACCATATTTTCGGGCACGCGTGCAGCCGCCCACGGCGGATACGCCGCGGTGTGCGCCATGCCCAACCTCTCCCCTGCGCCGGACTGTGTGGTCGGACTTGAGGTTCAGCGGGAGATCATTCGCCGGGACGGAGCCGTCGGCGTCTTCCCATTCGGGACCATCACGAAAGGTGAGAACGGAGCGGAGCTTGCGGACCTTGAGGCAGTTGCCCCCTTCGTCTGCGGCTTCTCCGATGACGGGCGCGGCGTTCAGTCTGAGGATATCATGCGCCAGGCCATGAAACGTCTTAAGCCCCTTGGAAAGATTGTCGCCGCGCACTGTGAGGATGAGAGCTGTCTCCCCCGCGGGTGGTGCGTCAACGACGGCGCCGCTGCCCGGCGCTTCGGACTTGTGGGTAACCCCTCACAAAGCGAGTGGCAGCAGGTAGCGCGAGACCTTGCGCTGGCGAGGGAGACCGGCTGTCCGTACCATGTCTGTCATGTCTCCACTGCCGAGTCCGTGTCACTCATACGGCTGGCTAAGGCGGAGGGACTCGACGTCACCTGCGAGACAGCGCCGCATTATCTTGTCCTCTGCGACGAGGACTTATCAGATGACGGGCGCTTTCGCATGAATCCGCCTATCCGGTCCCGTCGGGATCAGGACGCGCTTCTGGAGGGGATCTGCGACGGGACCATTGACATGGTGTCCACCGACCACGCCCCACACAGTGCCGCTGAAAAGTCCGGCGGCCTCGCCCACAGTCTCAACGGCATTGTCGGTCTTGAATGCGCTTTCTCCGTGCTCTACACAAAGCTGGTACTGGGGAAGATTCTGTCACTTGAACGTCTCACCGAGCTCTTCACCGCGGCTTCACGGCGCTTTGGCCTCGGACTTGGTTCGCTTCATCCCGGGGACCCGGCGGACCTCACGGCCTTTGACCTTGAAAAAAGCTTCACGGTGACAGGCGATGAATTCCTTTCCAAAGGGCGATCCACTCCCTTTGAGGGCTGGACGGTGTCCGGAAGATGTCTGCTCACGCTGTCCCGCGGACGAACCGCTTTTATAGATACGGAAATACTGAACGGAGGCGGCACATGAGAGACTCAGTGTTTGAACTTGAGGAGAACCGTCAGATTGCGAAAAACACATATCTTATGAAATTATCCGGGCCCGTCCCCGAGCCTCCGCTCCCCGGACAGTTTGTCAGCATTCTCCTGCCGGGGTTTTACCTTCGGCGTCCATTCTCCCTCTGCGACTGGTCTGAGGATACACTGACAATAGTATACAAGACTGTCGGGAGCGGTACCAACGCCATGACACGTCTCTCTCCGGGGACCGGTTTGCAGGTGCTGACGGGCCTTGGCAACGGGTTTGACCTGTCTTCCGCCGGTACGCGCCCGCTGCTGGTGGGCGGAGGCGCAGGTGTCGCGCCTATGTATGGCCTTGCAAAAGCGCTGGCGGGACTTGCGGTGCCCTTCACCGCTGTTCTGGGCTTTAATAGCCGGGACGAGATATTCATGCGCGAGGAGTTTCAGGCGCTCAGCTCAAGGGTGCTTGTGACAACGCTGGACGGCTCCTTTGGACTTTGCGGCTTTGTTACGGCCGGAATGCGGGAGGTCTCTGACTACAGCTACGTCTACTGCTGCGGCCCGGAACCGATGCTTAAGGCCGTTTATGACGCCTCCTGCACCGACGGGCAGTATTCCTTTGAGGCGCGCATGGCCTGCGGGTATGGGGCATGTGTCGGCTGCTCACGCCGGACCAGAACCGGTTTAAAACGGATATGCAGGGATGGTCCTGTGTTGTTTAAGGAGGAGATCCTATGGTAAATATGAGCGTGGAGCTGTCAGGCGTGAAGCTCCGCAACCCCATAATTGCCGCCAGCGGAACCATCGGCTATGGGTACGAGTTCGCCGAAGTGTTTGATTTAAACTGCCTCGGCTCCATTTCCATAAAGGGGACCACGCGGGACCCGCGCTTTGGAAATGAGCAGCCGCGGATCGCGGAGACGCCGGCCGGAATGCTGAACGCGGTGGGACTTCAGAACCCCGGCATAGACGCTGTGGTGTCCACTGAGCTCCCACGGCTCCGTGAGGTGTTCAGCGGCCCCGTTATAGCCAACATAAGCGGGTTTTCCGTGGACGAGTACGCGGAGTGTGCGGAGAAGATAAGCAGCGCCGGAGCTGATATTCTGGAGGTTAACATCAGCTGTCCCAATGTCCGAAAGGGCGGAATGAGCTTCGGGACCACTCCGGAGGGCGCAGCAGAGGTCACTCGCGCTGTGAAGGCCGTGACAGACAGGCCCGTATACATGAAGCTGTCCCCCAACGTGACTGACATTGCAGCAATAGCCCGTGCCTGTGCGGAGGCCGGAGCTGACGGGCTGTCACTTATAAACACCCTTCTTGGGATGCGTATTGACATAAGGCGGAGGCGTCCGGTGCTGCGGAATGTGACCGGCGGTCTCTCAGGTCCCGCTGTGCTGCCCGTGGCGCTCAGAATGGTGTGGCAGGTATATGAGGCTGTAAATATTCCGATAATCGGCCTTGGTGGGATATCCTCACCGGAGGATGTGGTTGAGATGCTGCTGGCAGGGGCCGCTGCTGTGGAGATTGGGACTGCCAATCTGCGTGATCCGTGGGCAATGGTCCGAATAGCTGAGGCGCTCCCCGGCCTTCTTGAGAAACTGGGTGTTGAAAATATTTCAGAGCTGACAGGAGGTGCGCACAGCAATGGGTAAGGACGTGATAATTGCCTGCGACTTTTCAGGCAGGGTGGCTGCACTTGAATTTCTGGACAGGTTTCAGGCAAAGCCCTTTGTAAAGATAGGGATGGAGCTTTTCTATGCCGAGGGGCCATCCATCGTCCGGGAGCTTAAGGAGCGTGGGCACAAGGTCTTTCTGGATCTTAAGCTTCACGATATTCCCAACACTGTAAGGAAGGCAATGTCCGTACTACGTGACCTGGGTGCGGATATGGTAAACCTTCACGCCGCCGGCACGCGGGCGATGATGGAGGCGGCCATAGAGGGCCTTACACGGCCGGACGGCACAAGGCCGCTGCTCATCGCCGTCACACAGCTCACCAGCACCGACCAGACGGCGCTGACAAATGAGCTTCTTATCCCCCAGGCAATGCCATTTGTGGTGCAGCACTACGCCAAGAACGCAAAGGCCGCAGGGCTTGACGGAGTGGTCTGCTCACCGCTGGAGGCAGGCGCAGTACACACAGTCTGCGGCGAGACATTCCTCACAGTGACGCCTGGCGTCCGCTTTCCAGGCGGAGAAGCCGGTGATCAGAAGCGGGTCATGACCCCGGCAAAGGCGGGCGCGGCAGGTTCGGATTTCATAGTTATGGGGAGGCCAATCACGGCTGCTGCGGACCCTGTTGCCGCATATGAACGCGCTGTGGTTGAATTTACAGGAGGAGGCCTGGCATGAAAAGACAGATAGCAGTGGATTTACTGAAGATAAAGGCGGTGTTCTTCCGCCCGCAGGAACCGTTTATCTGGGCCAGCGGGATAAAAAGTCCCGTATACTGCGACAACCGGCTCACCCTGTCGGATCACGCTGTCCGGTGCGACGTCGAAAACGGCCTTGCGGCGCTCATCAGGGAAAATTACCCTGACGCGGAGGCGCTGATGGGCACCAGCACCGCCGGGATCGCCCACGCGGCAATAACAGCCCACCTTATGGGACTGCCGATGGGATATGTTCGTTCCGGGAGCAAGGACCACGGCCGGAAGAACCGTATAGAGGGGCGGCTTGATGAGGGAGAGAAGGTTGTAGTCGTGGAGGACCTCATCTCCACGGGAGGCAGTGTGCTTGAGGTGGTCGAGGCTCTGCGGGAGGAGGGCGCCCAGGTCCTGGGCATCGCCTGTATCTTCACCTACGGTATGAAGAAGGGCCTGGAGCGGCTGGCTGCTGCGGGGGTAAAGGCCGTGAGTCTCACGGATTTTGACACAGTTGCGCAGGTTGCCGCTGAGGAGGGCTATATCCCGGCCTCAGACATAGATCGTCTGCGTAAGTTCCGCGATAACCCGTCTGACGAGAGCTGGATAGGCGGTGCAATATGAGGGGACTCATAGATATTCAGGAGCTCTCCACCGAGGAGATTGACCAGCTTATAGAAAGTGCTGAGGACATAATCGCAAATCCCTGGGACTACGAAGACAAGTGCCGCGGCAAAAAGCTCGCCACGCTCTTCTATGAGCCCTCCACAAGGACGCGTCTCAGCTTTGAGGCGGCGATGCTGGAGCTTGGCGGCAGTGTGCTTGGATTTTCCGAATCACAGTCCAGCAGCGCGGCCAAGGGCGAGAGTGTAGCGGACACCGCGCGGACAGTCAGCTGCTTTGCTGATATAATCGCCATGCGTCATCCCAAGGAGGGAGCGCCGCTGGTCGCTGAACAGAATGCCACAATTCCCGTCATCAACGCCGGGGACGGCGGGCACAACCATCCAACTCAGACATTGGCCGACCTGCTCACCATAAAGCGGGAGAAGGGCAGACTGAACAGGATGACTGTCGGCTGCTGCGGGGACCTGAAATTCGGGCGTACGGTACATTCACTCCTTGCGGCTATGTCCAGATATGAAGGTGTTAATTTCGTGCTCATCTCCCCTGAGGAGCTGAAGATACCTGAACATGTCCGCACTGATCTGCTGGATGCCCGCGGCATTCCATATGTTGAGACAGAGTCGCTGACAGATGTAATGCCGGAGCTTGATGTGCTCTACATGACACGCGTCCAGCGGGAACGGTTTTTCAATGAGGCGGACTATATACGGCTGAAGGACACCTATATTCTCACTCCTGACAAGCTGGACAATGCCAGGCGTGACCTTGCAATCATGCACCCGCTGCCCCGTGTAAATGAGATATCCGTACAGATAGACAGCGATCCCCGCGCGTGCTACTTCCGTCAGGTGCTGAACGGAAAATATATAAGGATGGCGCTGATTCTGAAGCTTCTGGGGGTGAAATAATGGTTATCGGCACAATAAAGGACGGCTACGTCATAGATCACATTCCCGCAGGGCGCGGCATGGAGCTGTACCGGTATCTGGAGCTGGACAAGCTTGAGTGCGAAGTGGCTCTGATAAAAAATGCCCCCTCCTCCAAGATGGGCAGAAAGGACATCCTGAAGGTGGGGGAGGTCATCAATTTGAATTTTGACCTGCTGGGATATATAGACCCGAATATAACAGTGAATGTAATACGAAATGGTGAGAGGGTGGTCAAGAAGCACCCGCAGCTGCCCCTGACGGTCCGCGGAGTGATACGCTGCCGCAATCCCAGGTGTATAACCTCCACCGAGCAGGAACTTGAGCACGTCTTCCGGCTCACCGACCCTGAGAAGGGCGTTTACAGATGCATCTACTGTGACACTCGCGCCAACTAAGGCGCTAAAGCTCGGGGAAGTCAGCCCCCTTATTGCCTCAGCGCCCTGGCTGCGGCCTCAGTGCGCTTTCTCCCGAGGAGTGCCGCGAAATAGTCCGGAAGCTCCGTCGATACGGTGATCTCCTCACGCGTCCGCGGATGGACAAACCGGAGCTGCCTTGCGTGGAGGCACTGTCCCTCCAGCCCCGGCTCCGGCTTTCCCCGTCCATACACCGTGTCGCCCAATATCGGGTGCCCTATATAGGCCATATGGACCCTTATCTGGTGGGTTCGCCCTGTCTCCAGCTGACATTGAACGTGAGTGCAGGAACCGAACCGCTCCAGTACCAGCCAGTGTGTCACTGCTGCGCGGGAGTGCAGCTGCGTGACGCACTGGCGCTTTCTGTCTGTGGGGCAGCGGCCAATCGGTGCGTCCACCGTGCCGTGATCCTCCCGCAGATTCCCACGTACCACCGCTTCATACGTCCTTGCCAGAGTGTGATCCTTCAGCTGCTCCGCCAGCGCCCGGTGGGCGGCGTCATTTTTTGCGGCTATGACAAGTCCCGAGGTGTCCTTGTCTATCCTGTGAACTATGCCGGGACGCATGACGCCTCCTATACCCGAGAGGGAGTCTCCGCAGTGGGCAAGCAGCGCATTCACCAGAGTCCCGTCCGCATGGCCCGGCGCCGGGTGGACCACCATGCCCTTTGGCTTATTCACAACTATGACGTCCTCGTCCTCGTACACCACATCCAGCGGTATCTCCTCCGCCTGCACC
>CAYPMJ010000004.1:0-43597 GCA_964411785.1 uncultured Oscillospiraceae bacterium | reverse complement strand
AGCGCATGGCCAATTATACTGCTGAACGCTGCGAGAAGGTCACCGCAATAGAGATGGATAAGATAGATTCATGATGTATGGGGGGAAGGGCTTTGCAAAAGCAGAAGGAGCTCAATATTCACGAGGACAGGCCTTTGACTGCATTTCAAAGGACAATTCCAATACTGCTGTCTCTGGTTTATTTTGGCATTGTTTGTTTAAGCTCTGCCGGCACGATCAAGACGACGGCTCTGAGCCTTGTTGCGCTGACGATTGTCCTTGCTGTGATATGTTTTGCGCGGTTGCGTGACAGGTTTACCCCTGTGCTGCTCGCACTTTCGCTCGTGGTCATTCTCGACGGCATCTCAACGCTTTATGCGGCATCGGGCAAATTCGCACTGTACGAATTTCTGAAGGTGCTCATCTCGTTCTGCCTGGCGTTAATCCTCCTGTCAATAGCCCCGGGAAACGGCACGTCTGCCGGTCGGTGGGTTGCCTCAATACTGGCGGGCTGTTCCGCCGTCGCTGGACTTGTCAGCGTCGATCTCATCTCCACACGGGTTATCAGCAATGCTGTTTTTGAGCTGCTCGGTAAGCTCACCTCTGACTATACGGCTCTTGACGGAGTGGAACCAGGGGTCAGAATGACCTCATTATTCTCAAACCCTAACGCGTTCGCAGGTATAGTAGGACTGGGAACTCTGCTCTCCCTGGGACTTGTTATGTCGTCACAGACAAAATTGTCGCGCTGTCTCAATCTCGTGTGCCTCTATGTGAACGCGCTGTCTTTTGTGCTGGCTATCAGTATGGGTGGAACGGCCATGATTGCCGTGGCGTTCCTCATATACCTTCTTCTGGAACGAAAGGAGCGCAGGGCGCAGCTTTTCACTCTGATGGCGGAGACATTGGTTCTGACTCTTGTATCTGCGGCAGCCGTCTCCGCGACCTCGTTTACTGTTTGGGAGAGTCCGAGGCCTGTCCCACTGTTATGTATGGTTCTGGGCTCTGCTGCACTTTGCGCGGCCGATTTTTTTCTCACACCGCGGGTCACCGGACGAATTTCCAGGAAAACTAAGGGCGTCGCCTTCCTCATACTTGGACTTGTCGCCCTTCTGGCAGTATTTGTGCTTCTGGCGTGGAACATCACCGGCGCCGCGGAGCTCTCCGCAGAAAGCTGGCTGCGTCGGGCCGCTTACCCGGAGCCGGGCGAATATACTCTTTCGGTTTCTTCGGACAATCCGTTGTCCGTCGTGATTGAAAGTCAGAACCAGCAGGACACCATGATGCATACAAGCTCGCAGCTGTATTCGGGCCCGGCGGAGGGCGCGGTGTTCACCGTCCCGGAGGACAGCCTTGTGGTATACTTTAACTTCTACGCCGGCGACAACGCCGTCAGAATTGAGGACGCGTCCTATTCAGGGGCAGCGGATGGAGGACATATACCGCTTAAATATCTTCTCCTGCCTGGATTTATCGCAAACAGACTCCAGGGCCTCTTTGCCAACCAGAACGCAATACAGCGCGTGGTGTTTTTTGCCGATGGTATAAAGCTCTTCAAACGGGCGCCTCTGTTTGGACGTGGTATGGGCGCCTTTGAAAATGGAATAAAAAGTGTCCAGTCTTTTTACTATGAGACTAAATATGCACATAACCACTATATACAGATTCTCACGGAGACCGGTATAGTTGGCCTTGTTCTCTTCCTGGGACTTCTGGCGCTGTCGGCCATATCGATCTGGAGGAAGCTGCGCCGGGATGGGGAGAGGACTGACGCAATTATACCGGCACTGGGCGGGGCGCTGGTGTTCATGGCCGGACACGCCGCCGTCGAGGTGGTTTTCTCATTCTATGCTTACCTTCCCATCGCGTTTGGCGTATTCGCCGCGATAAGCCTGTCGACGTCGGAGAAGGAGCCCCTGAAAAAGGGGGAGAAGATCACACGGACCTCTGCCGTTGCAGCATGTGCTGTGCTGATTGCCGGCTTTGGCATTCTGCTGTATAACAATCTGCGCGCCGCGGATATTACAGCGGAGGATCCGACTCGTGAGGATCTGGTCAAGGCTGCCAGCCTGGACAGGTTTGAATACGCGGATTATATGCTCAGATATGTTCTCGATATCGAACTGCGCATAGTGGAGGAGCCTGTCCAGCGCCAGGCCGACGAATTTGCCGAGCAGCTGTCCGAAATTGACTCCAATACAATTCCGTACTATCTTGCCGACTATTATTTTTCAAAGGATCAGACTGAGAACGGCCTTCGTATGGTGGAGAAATATGTGCGCTATACGGCCTCTGATCCGGATACATGGCAGCGGGCGTTTAACCTTCTCAGAATTTTTGAAAATGGCACGGAGAGCTACCGCGCTGCCGTTGTTGAGATTGCGGACCTGATGGATGAGTGGAACGCCGAAAATATCGGCAAGGTGACAGTGGACGAGAATGCCATGAAATTCATAGCAAAAATGAGAGGGTGAAGCGCTTCCAATCGCCGGGAAGAGGCTGCGCCGGCCTTAAAGGCCCCTGGCTGGCCGTTTCGCTTATCTGCGCTGACTGTGGCCACGGGTAATTACTTTTGCGTTTAAATTTAAGGAAGCTCTAAGCGGACAAACGGGAGCGATTTGCGGGAGATTTTCGTGAGAGAAAGGCTCTTAAACGCAGGGATACCTTGAGTATTCCAAGCTTGAGAGCGCATTTCCGGCGGAGAGGATCCGCAGACCGCCGGTGACGCATTTTTTCAGAGGTTTCCCAATTTTAAAAAATGTACGATGTCAGGAGGACAATATGGATTACGCAGCAGAATCACTGAAACTGCACGAGCGCCTTGGGGGGAAGATCGAGGTAGTTGCCACAGTGCCCGTGACGAACCGGGAGGAATTGTCGCTGGCCTATACGCCGGGTGTGGCGCAGCCATGCCTGGAAATACAAAAGGATCCGGATAAGAGCTATACTCTTACAAGACGGCACAATATGTGCCTTGTTGTCACGGACGGCAGCGCCGTGCTGGGGTTGGGAAACATCGGACCGGAGGCCGGAATGCCTGTCATGGAGGGCAAGTGCGTCCTCTTTAAGACCTTTGGCAACGTGGATGCCTTCCCGCTGTGTGTGAAGAGTCAGGATGTGGACACAATTGTGGAGACGATTTATCAGATAAGCGGCAGCTTTGGAGGGGTGAATCTGGAGGATATAGCTGCTCCGAGATGCTTTGAAATAGAGCGGAGACTGAAGGAGCGGTGCGATATACCCATATTCCACGACGATCAGCATGGAACGGCCATAATCGTAGCTGCTGCTTTGATGAACGCACTGAAGCTTGTCGGGAAGCGGATGGAGGATGTTACGGCAGTGTTCTCCGGCGCCGGCGCGGCCGGCACGGCGATCTTTCGCCTTCTAAAGGTGATGGGCCTCAAAGACGCAGTCATATGTGACCGCAAGGGTGCGATAAGCTCTGTGCGCACAGATCTGAACGACGAGAAGAAAAAGCTCCTCGATATTTCAAATGCGGAGGATCGCAGCGGGGCGCTCTCTGAGGTCATAAAGGGTGCGGATGTCTTCATAGGCGTTTCAGCGCCAGGAACTGTCACTCAGGATATGGTCCGGAGTATGGCGAAGGACGCCATCCTCTTTCCGATGGCTAACCCGGTGCCTGAGATAATGCCGGACGAGGCAAAGGCCGCGGGAGCTGCAGTGGTGGGCACCGGCCGCAGCGATTTCCCGAATCAGATCAATAATGTGCTGGCCTTTCCGGGCGTTTTCCGAGGCGCCTTTGATGTGCGGGCTTCGGATATAAATGAAGAGATGAAAATTGCCGCTGCGAACGCTCTTGCGGCGCTTGTATCACCGGAGGAACTGTCTGCTGACTACATTATACCGCCTGCTTTCGATAAGCGAGTCGCACCGGCCGTGGCAGCCGCGGTCGCAGATGCTGCGAGGCGATCCGGGGTCGCTCGGCTCTGAGACGCAACGGAGACAGATTTTTGGGGTTACGCCAGTGCTGAAGCTTTTGAACCAGCTCTTTTTCGGTATGTTGACCATTGAAAACGTGATTATGTTTTGCTAGAATGCACAGCGTGAAGACGGGGTGTTGGAGGCAACTTAAGTCATATTCAAATTATTAAGGTGAAATGAAAAGAGTGAAAGTCAAAGAGTGAAAGCATATTTTAATAAGGTGTTCCTTGGCATTGTAAACAGGATCCGCTCGTTGTTCATGAAGCACCCGGAGGTTTTCGTCGTTGTGTTATCTGTGGTGCTGGTGCTTCTTATGGAGGTGATGAGCAGGAGATCGCTTACTGAGGCGCTGTCCTTTGCTGTTCGTACACCGGTGAGGTTCATTGTCAATGTGTGCATCGTCGCCTTGACATTGTCCCTGAGCCTTCTTTTCAGGAGACGCGCCTTCTTCATGACCTTTTTTTCGCTCATCTGGTTTGTCCTTGGCTTTGTGAACTTCGTGGTGCTGGGCTACAGGGTAACGCCCTTTGGATTCATCGACATACAACTTCTGACATCTGTGATTTCAATCATCGGTGTCTATTTGAATTCAGCCCAGATTGTCCTGCTCTGTGTAAGTATAGTGGCTGTTATTGCAGGTCTCGTGGTTCTGTACATAAAGGCTCCGAAAACAAGAGTCCCGTTTAAGAAAGCATTGCTGACGATTCTTGTCCTTGCGACTTGTACCGGGGCGTCATACGCCGCGACAACCGCAGCCGCGGCGGATCGGGCGGAGAGTTTTTCCAATATAGCTCAGGCCTATGAGGATTACGGGTTTGTGTACTGCTTCTCGACCGGGGCTGTGGACAGAGGGATAAACTGTCCGGAGGATTACTCAGAGGAGACGGTGCTTGAAGAAGTGTCGGACCTCCTTGAACCGGAGATGGCGGAGCAGGAGGTGAAGCCTGACATAATACTTGTCCAGCTGGAGTCGTTTTTTGATGTGGGATATCTGGAAAGCGCCAGCTTCGAAGAGGACCCAATCCCTGTTTTCAGCGCATTGAAGGAACGTTACTCCACAGGTTTCCTCACTGTCCCTTCATGCGGCGCCGGGACGGCTAACACGGAGTTTGAGGTTCTTTCCGGACTGTCGTTGGATTTTTTCGGAATGGGTGAATACCCGTACAAGACCATATTGCAGAAGACGACCTGCGAGTCGCTTCCGGCGAACCTGGCGGAGCTGGGCTACACGGCTCATGCCATACACAACAACACAGGAACCTTTTATGGACGTGATGTTGTCTTCTCCTCCCTGGGGTTTGACACCTTCACGCCGATTGAATGCATGCAGAATGTGGACTATAACAAAATAGGCTGGTGCAATGATGATATCCTGACAGGGGAGATCATAAAGGCCCTGGATTCCACGGAAGGGCAGGACTTCGTTTTCACAGTCACAGTTCAGGGTCACGGTAAGTATCAGCGCGGTGCGGAAGAGGGGCTGGCGGAAGAGATTGGCGTCAGCTGGCCTGACCATCCGGAGGAGGAGGACGAATTCGCCTATTACGTAACTCAGCTGCATGAGACGGACGCGTTTATCGGAGAGCTTGTCGCCGCGCTGGAGGAGCGCGGGGAGCCGGCAGTGCTGGTCTTGTACGGTGACCATCTCCCGACATTTCCCATTGAGGCTGAGGAACTGGAAAACGGCGACCTTTTTGAGACAGAGTATGTGATGTGGGACAATTTGGGGCTGGAGAAAAAGGACAGAGATATTTCAGCCTACCAGCTCTCAGCGGAGATACAGAGCCGACTCGGAATGGAGACAGGCCTTATTACCAGGCTTCATCAGCGTTGCTCTGACGATGAGGATTACATGGAACGGCTGGAGCTTCTCGGTTATGATATGCTCTACGGCAGCCAGTACTGTTGGGGTGGGGAGAACCCGTACTCGGCCACAGATCTTCAGATTGGTTCCGAGCCTGTTGTAATAACAGATGTTGAGTGGGCCGATGGAGTGCTCTCTGTGACAGGAGAGAACTTCACGGAATGGAGTGTAGTCGCTGTGGATGGCGAAAGCCGCGACACTGCTTTCGTGAGCGGCACGTGCATCCAGACTGAGATGTCGGAGCTGCCGGAGGACGGGATGATCACTGTGAGACAGGAGACAGAGAATCAGGCTGTGCTGGCTGAGAGCGATGGTTTCGCATTCCGGACGCATGAGGCTGATTGACAGGTGATGTGAAAGTTGAACGGGACCGCCGGCTTTTGGACAGGAGACTGCACAAAAAACGGCGGTCCGGTTTTTGACAAATTGTATTTTGCTACAAAATCAGGCGGCAATATGAATAACCCTTGACTTTTTCAGAGAAAAATGCATAATTATTACTGTTAAATGAGAATATGGAGGAAATACAATGGAGGAGAAAAGTATCAGGAAAATTGCTCTTGCCTACTCAGGCGGACTTGACACATCAATTATAATTCCGTGGCTGAAGGAGAACTACCCGGGTTGCGAGGTAATTGCCGTATGTGGGGATGTGGGTCAGGGCTCGGAGAATGAGGGTCTTGAGGAAAAAGCCAGAGAGACCGGCGCCTCAAAGCTCTATATTGAGGATCTGACGGATGAGTTTGTAGATGACTTCATTATACCTACCATGAAGGCAGGGGCGCTGTATGAGGACTATCTGCTGGGGACCAGTATGGCGAGGCCGTGCATCGCTAAACGGCTGACAGAGATTGCTCTCCGTGAGGGTTGTGATGCCATTGCCCACGGCTGCACAGGAAAGGGCAACGACCAGGTGCGTTTTGAATTGACGGTGAAGCACTTTGCGCCGGACATGAAGATTATAGCCCCGTGGCGCGAGTGGAATTTAAGGTCGAGGGATGAGGAGATTGATTACGCGGAGGCGCACCATGTTCCGCTGCGCATAAACAGGGAGACAAATTATTCCAAGGACAAGAATCTGTGGCATCTCTCCCATGAGGGACTGGACCTTGAGGACACAGGGAACGAACCGCAGTATGAGAAGAAGGGCTTTCTTGAAATGGGCGTATCGCCCGTGGACGCGCCTGACGTGCCGACATATGTGGAGCTGACATTCCAGGAGGGAATTCCTGTTTCAATCAATGACGAGGTGAAGAGTGCCAAGGATATAATACTGGATCTCAACCGCCTCGGCGGAGCGAACGGCATAGGGCTTCTGGATATAGTGGAGAACCGGCTTGTGGGGATGAAGTGCCGGGGTGTCTATGAGACGCCGGGTGGTGAAATATTGTACAAGGCCCACAACTACCTGGAGACAGTGTGTCTGGACAAGGCGACGCAGCATAAGAAGCAGGAACTGGCAATTACATTCGCAGAGCTTGTGTACAATGGCCAGTGGTACACGCCGCTGAGGGAGGCTCTCTCCGCGTTTGTGGATAAGACTCAGGAGCGCGTGACCGGGCGCGTGCGGCTCAAGCTCTATAAGGGCAACGTCATAAAGGCGGGTGTGTGGAGCGATTGGAGCCTCTATTCAGACGAGCTTGCGACTTTTGGCGATTCGGACTACAACCAGTCTGACGCAGCCGGATTTATAAATCTCTATGGACTCCCGATTTCAGTGGGAGCGCGAGTAGAAAAGAAAAACATGAAACAATAAGGTCACCTTGAAGACGTGCGCGGGACTTCTGCGCTGGTTTTCCGCAATCCGGCTTTGACCTGAAGCCGGAATTACATGGAGAGGTTTTGCGTTTCCCACAATTGTGGGATGAAGTATATCGGTGAGGAGCCGGGCCATGAGTTTTCATAAGGTGACCAATAAAAGATGAACGGGAGCCGTCCACTATTACCGTGGAGAAATCCGCGGAGTGACGGCTTTCGCGCCGGCAAGGCGGGGAGTAGAATAGCAATGGGCAAAATCTGGAAGGGGCGCACATCCGGTTCAATGGACGGGGCAGCTGACGATTTTAATTCGTCTATTCGTTTTGATTCCAGAATGTTCATGGAGGATATCCGTGGCTCGACTGCCCACGCCAGAATGCTCGCGGCCAGAGGGATCATTCCCGGGGAGGACGCGGAACAGATAGTCGACGGCCTTGCGGGGATACAGCGGGATCTGGAGAGCGGAAAGCTGGCGGTTGACCCTGAATCAGAGGATATCCACTCCTTTATAGAGGCGGAGCTGACAAGCCGGGTGGGTGACGCGGGGAGACGGCTTCACACCGCTAGGAGCCGCAACGACCAGGTTGCGCTGGATCTGAGGATGTACCTCAGAGGCGAATGTGATGAGACGGAAAGTCTTCTGAGGAAGCTTATAGAGACACTGTGTGAGAAAGCCAGGCGATATGATAATGCTGTGATGCCGGGTTACACACATCTGCAGCGCGCTCAGCCTGTGACGTTTGGCCATTATATGATGGCTTACGCGATGATGCTTCTGCGGGACGTGGATCGGCTCAGGGACGCTCGCCGGAGGATGAACGTGTCGCCGATCGGATGCTGCGCCCTGGCGGGTACGACGTATGATACGGATAGGAAGATGGAGGCCGTGGAGCTGGGCTTTGACGAGGTGAGCCGGAACTCGCTTGACGGTGTGTCGGATCGGGACTTCTGTGTAGAGCTTGCGTCGGCCCTGGCACTCATAATGACCCATCTGTCCCGGTTTTCAGAGGAGATTATCCTCTGGTCGTCCTGGGAGTTCAGGTTCATAGAGCTGTCGGACGCCTATTCCACTGGTTCATCCATAATGCCGCAGAAGAAGAATCCGGATGTGGCGGAGCTGTGCCGTGGAAAAGCCGGACGGGTATATGGCGATCTCATGAGTCTGCTCACTATGCTGAAAGGACTTCCGCTGGCCTATAACAAGGACATGCAGGAGGATAAGGAAGCTGTCTTTGATGCTTTTGATACAGTTAAAGCCTGCCTGAGGGTATTTTCTCCCATGGTTGAGACAATGGCAGTGAATACTGACCGCCTCAGAGCAGCCGCGGCGGAAGGTTTTATAAACGCCACGGATCTTGCAGATTATCTGACGACGAAGGGAGTACCCTTCCGCACAGCGTATCAGCTGGTCGGCGGGCTTGTGAGCCAGTGTGTCAGGAGCGGTGAAACGCTTGAGACGCTGCCTCTGGAGGAGTACAGGAAGCTGAGTCCTCTTTTTGAAGAGGATTTATATGAGGCGATAGATATAGACAACTGTCTCAGGCGCCGTGTCTCAGAGGGCGGCCCCACGGAGGCATCGGTGCTCAGGCAGATTGACTTTGTAATGGAGAAGCTCAGATGAGAGTGTTTATAGACGGCGCAGCAGGAACAACGGGGCTGCAGCTTCGTGAGCGGCTGGCTGCCAGGGACGATATCGTGCTTTTTGAGCTCGACGAAGGGTCCCGCAAGGACGTGAAAGCGCGGAGGGAGGCCCTGAATGAGTGCGACATCGCATTTCTGTGCCTCCCGGACGAGGCCGCGCGGGAGGCAGCGGACATGATAGAGAACCCATGCGTGCGGGTTATAGACGCCTCTACAGCCCACAGGACGGATGAAGCCTGGGCCTACGGCTTTCCGGAGCTGTCGCCGCTGCACCGTGCCGCGGTTCGGGATGCGAGGCGTGTTTCAAATCCCGGCTGTCACGCCAGCGGGTTCATAGCATGTGTGTATCCGCTTGTGGCGATGGGCGTCCTTCCGCCTGATTACCCGCTCTCATGTTTTTCCCTTACGGGCTACTCCGGAGGCGGGAAGAAAATGATAGCCCAGTATGAGGGAGATAAAGGCCCGGAGCTGTGTGCGCCGAGAGTTTACGGCCTGACGCTGCGTCACAAGCACCTTCCGGAAATGCAGGTGAGGTGTGGCCTCATGCGTGCGCCGGCCTTTCTGCCGGTGGTGGATGACTATTATAAGGGAATGTCAACGACTGTTTTTCTGCACAATGAGCTGCTGCCAGAGGGCGTGACAGCCGAGGGGGTGCATGAGGCGCTGGCGCGGCATTATGAAAGCGAAAAGCTCATTAAGGTTGCCCCGTTCGGGTGGACAGAGCCTATGATTGCAGCGAACGCGATGGCCGGCCGGGACAGCCTTCAGATCATTGTCTGCGGGAACGAGACTCACACAGCTGTGACAGCGCTTTTTGACAATCTGGGAAAGGGAGCCTCCGGCGCTGCAGTGCAGAATCTTAACATAATGATGGGTGTGGACGAGACCAGGGGTCTCACACTCTGAAGGGGAAGCGATTGGATGCGGGAGAGAGACATGAAGGTAATGGAGGGCGGCGTATGTGCCGCAAGAGGGTTCCGGGCAAACGGAATTCACTGTGGGATAAGGAAAAATCAGTCGAAGAAGGATTTAGCGCTCATAGTGAGTGATACGCGCTGCTCTGCTGCGTGTGTCTACACGTCGAATCTGGTGAGGAGCGCACCGATAAAAGTGACAAAAGCACATGTCGCCGATGGGTATGCGCAGGCTGTGATCTGTAACAGCGGAAATGCAAACACCTGTAATGCGGATGGTGAGGAAATAGCCGAGGGCATGGCAAGACTTGTGGAGAGGGAGACGGGGATTGCATCGTCGGACGTGATAGTAGGGTCCACTGGTGTGATTGGACAGCCACTGAGCCTTGCCCCGATGGAGGCTGGTATAGCGGAGCTTGCTGCTGGGCTGGGAGATAAAAGCGATGATGCGGCGGACGCCATAATGACCACGGACACAAGGCGTAAGGAGACAGCGGTCTCTTTTGAGGTGGGGGGACGGGAATGCCATATCGGGGGAATAGCAAAGGGCAGCGGCATGATCCACCCGAACATGGCCACGATGCTGGTGTTCATAACAACGGACTGTGCAATAACCCCCGCAATGTTGCAGAAGGCTCTGAGTGAGGACGTGAAGAGCAGCTTTAATATGGTGAGCATAGACGGCGACACTTCAACAAACGATACTGTGGCTGTCCTGGCAAACGGAAAAGCGGGAAATGAGATAATAGCTGACGCGGGAGCGGAGTATGAGACCTTCCGCATGGCTCTGCATGCCGTCACGGTTCCCCTCTGCCGGATGATCGCGGCGGACGGTGAGGGAGCAACGAAGCTTGTGGTGTGCAAGGTGACAGGCTGCCGTGATGATGGGACGGCGAGAACAGCTGCCAGGGGAGTGATAAGCTCCTCACTTGTAAAGGCCGCGATGTTTGGCGCGGATGCGAACTGGGGAAGGGTCCTCTGCTCGCTGGGGTATTCCGGCGCTGATGTGGATATGGAGCGTGTGAATGTGAGCTTCTCCTCACGGGCCGGGGCAGTGCAGGTGTGTAAAGCCGGAGCGGGTGTCAGTTTCTCAGAGGAGGAAGCGAAGAGAGTGCTTCTTGAGGATGAGGTGACCATAGAGGTCGCGTTTTCCGAAGGGGATGCCTCCGCCGAGGCGTGGGGCTGCGACCTCACCTACGACTATGTGAAAATAAATGGTGATTACAGAACCTGAAAAAAATAAAACGAGGTGTTATCCGTGAACCTGGATCACGCGCTGCGGGCGCAGACATTGACAGAGGCGCTCCCTTATATTCAGAAGTATGCCGGAAAAGTAGTTCTTATAAAATATGGCGGAAACGCCATGAAAAATGAGGAGCTCAAACGCGCAGTCATGGGAGATATAGTGCTGCTTACAATGATAGGGATCCGTGTCGTTGTGGTTCACGGTGGTGGTCCTGAGATAAGTGAGCTGCTGGAGAAAACCGGAAAGACCTCGCAGTTTGTGGACGGTCTGCGCGTGACGGACGATGAGACAATGGACATAGTGCAGATGGTTCTCTGCGGAAAAGTCAACAAGGATCTTGTAAACCTGGTGGAGCAGATGGGCGGAAAGGCCATGGGGCTGTCAGGTGTTGATGGGCGTATGCTCAGAGCTGTCCAGAAGGACAGTCGCCTGGGCCATGTGGGGGAGATAACCCAGGTAGACGTCGGGCCGGTGACAGATATGCTGGATAAGGGGTATATACCGATAGTAGCCACCGTTGGCTGTGACGATGACGGCAACCTGTATAACATCAATGCCGACACAGCCGCTGCACGTCTCGCCGGCGCACTTGGCGCTGAGAGCATGCTGGCTATGACGGACATATCCGGGCTTCTTCAGAATAAGGATGACCCGGACACCCTGATACCCCGCCTGTCTGTAAGTCAGGTGCCGGAGCTCATTGCCAAGGGAGTTATTTCCGGGGGAATGATCCCGAAAATACAGTGTTGCGTTGAGGCCATAAGGCGCGGCGTGCGAAAGGTTTTTATAATTGACGGAAGAATTCCGCACACGATTCTGATGGAGCTTTTGACGAACGCGGGAATCGGCACTATGTTTACAGCGTGAGGAGAGGCAGAATGGATATCCGGGAAATTGATAAGACCTATGTGGCAAACACATACGCCAGGGCGGATGTGGTTTTTACCCGCGGGGAGGGCGCACGGCTTTATGACGAGCAGGGCAGATGCTATATAGACCTCGGGGCTGGTATAGCAGTAAATATTTTCGGGTGTGCCGATGCAGGATGGGTAGCTGCTGTGACCGGGCAGCTCACAAGGCTTTCTCATGCATCGAACCTGTATTATACGGAGCCCTGCGCACTCCTGGCAAAGAAATTGTGCGAGCGCACCGGGCTTAAGCGCGTCTTCTTCGGCAATTCAGGCGCGGAGGCCAACGAATGTGCCATAAAGACAGCCCGCAAATGGGCCTTTGACAAAACAGGCGACGAGAGTCGAAGCAATATAATAACACTCAAAAACAGCTTTCATGGGCGAACCATCACCGCTCTTTCAGCCACCGGACAGGATGCATTCCACACCAGGTTTGGTCCCTTTACTCCCGGCTTTGCCTATGCCAGCGCACAGGACGCGTCAGAGGTTCGCATGCATGCGGAAAAGGGCAGTTTCTGTGCTGTCATGCTGGAGCTCTGCCAGGGAGAGGGCGGCGTGGTACCGCTGACGCGCGAGTATGTGGACGAGATTCTGAGCATAGCTAGGGAGCACGACCTGCTCATTATAGTTGACGAGGTTCAGACCGGAAATGGGCGTACGGGCACGCTCTATGCGTACGAGCAGTACGGATTTCTGCCAGACATTGTGACGACGGCCAAGGGCCTTGGAGGTGGTCTGCCTCTGGGGGCTTGTATGCTTGGGGAGCGTGTGAAGGATACGCTCGACCCTGGTTCCCACGGCTCCACCTTCGGGGGAAACCCTGTTTGCTGCGCCGGAGCACTGAATGTGCTGTCAAGAATAGATGGAGAGCTGCTTGCCTCCGTACGTGAGAAATCGTCCATGGTCCGGGAGATGCTGGAGGGTGCGCGGGGTGTCAGAAACGTCACAGGACTTGGCCTGATGCTGGGTATAGAGTGTGAGAAGTCCGCAGCACAGGTGGTCCGGGAGGCTCTGAGGCGGGGAGTTGTGGCGCTCACTGCCCATGACAGAGTGAGATTGCTGCCGCCGCTTACGATATCTGAGGAGGATCTTCGGAAGGGCGTTGAAATATTAAGAGAGGTGATAGGGGAATGAGACATCTTTTAAAGCTGGGCGATTTAACCAGCGAGGAGATATTGGACATCCTGGGGCTTGCAGACCAGCTGAAGTTTGAGCGGAGGAACAATATCCCTCACCCGCGGCTGGCGGGAAAGACACTGGGAATGATCTTCCAGAAGTCCTCCACCCGTACGCGTGTGTCCTTTGAGGCGGGAATGTACCAGTTGGGGGGAAATGCGCTGTTTTTGAGCTCCCGCGACTTGCAGATAGGTCGGGGGGAGCCTGTTGAGGATACGGCGCGTGTACTCTCCAGATACCTTGACGGCATCATGATACGTACCTATAAGCAGTCTGAGGTGGAGGATCTTGCGCGTTATGGCTCCATACCGGTGATAAACGGGCTGACCGACTATGCTCACCCATGTCAGGTGCTGGCGGATCTTCAGACCATACGGGAGCTCAAGGGGACGCTTCAGGGACGTAAGCTGGCCTTTATCGGGGACGGCAATAACATGGCCAATTCCCTTATTGTAGGATGCATAAAGACTGGAATGCGCGTGGCAATCGGCTGCCCAGCTGCATACGCTCCGGACCCTGAGATTGTGAAGTGGGCGAGCGCCAATGGTGATCTTACCGTGACGGAGGATATTTTTGAGGCCGCCCGTGACGCGGACGCAGTTTATACTGACGTATGGGCATCCATGGGTATGGAGGACGAGGCGGAGCGCAGACGTAAGGATTTTGCCGGCTACCGGGTGGACAGAAAGCTCATGCGTTCAGCGAAGCCTGATGCGGCAGTTTTACACTGTCTCCCAGCTCACAGGGGCGAGGAGATTGACGCCGAGATCCTTGAGGAACACGCAGAGGAGATATTTGAGGAGGCTGAGAACCGCCTTCATGCACAGAAGGCCGTACTTGTGATGCTTTTGGAGAATGTGAAGAAATAATCTCAGAATCGGGCTGAAAGCATTGTTTTTACCATGTTTTTCATAAAGAAAAAGGCGGACAGAGGGTGCTTTGTCCGCCTTTTTGCATATCCTAAAAGTCTCGGAGCGATTAAGAAGCAGTAAAATCTATTGAAAATAATTTGAAAAGAAATCTGCCCGAACGGTTGACAACCGGTGGTTCGGACTATAAAATAGAAGGGAATACAGCAGAAAAGAGTCGAACAAACAATGAAAAAAGAGAGAAAGGGAATAGGGAAAAAGGTTTTAATTATCCTTTTGATGTTGGCACTGGTGCTTCCAGTTGGTGTTGTTCCAGCGCACGCGGAAGAGGAGGAGACCAAGCTTGTTGCGATCACCTTCGATGACGGGCCGTCCCGCTTCACAGGTACGCTCCTGGACGGATTGAAGGAGCGTGGAGCCCATGCCACGTTCTTTATGACCGGGAAGAACGGCAGTTCAGGTATTACCAACTATAAGGATCTTCTGCAGAGGATGTGGGAGGAGGGCCACCAGCTGGCTAACCATACCTATCGGCATGCCACCCTTACGAAATGTACTGTAGAGGAGATTCAGGAGCAGGTAAGCAGTGTAAACGAACTCATTTTTGATGAGGTTGGAGGGAGCTATACGGTCATGCTCCGCCCGCCAGGAGGCAGCAAGAACGACACAGTGCTGCAGACTGTGGAGATGCCGGTGGTGACCTGGAGTGTGGACACTGAGGACTGGAAATATAGGGATGAGGAGCATGTGTATAACGAGGTCGTGACAGGGGCGTTCGACGGCGCAATAATACTTCTGCACGATCTGTATGAGACGAGCGTGAAGGGTGCGCTCCGGGCCATTGACACCCTCAAGGAAGAAGGGTACGAATTTGTCACTGTGTCCGAGCTGCTGAGGAGGAAGGGCGTCACTCCGGAGAACGGGAAGGTCTATTACAAGGCAGCCAAGGGTGAGGCGTCGGAGCCTTATGAGGCGCCTGTGCTTGAGGCGGTAGAGGACAAGCTCGCCGGAATACGTAAGGCAGTGTTTTCCGCAGAGGACGGCCTCACGATCTACTACACAACTGATGGAAGCTATCCGGACTTGGGCGATCTCGTATACTCAGAGCCGCTGACGGTTACAGAGGACACCGTTTTCACTGTCATCGGTGTGGATAAGTACGGGACAAGGACTCCCGTTTCCACGCTGGAAGTTGAGGCAGCTGTTTTACCTGCCGTGCCGCTTGTGGGATACGGCAGCGGGGTTCTGACGCTGACCCCGGTGACCGAGGGTTCGACCATAGTATACACACTTGACGGCACGGAGCCCACATCGGAGAGTGCCCTTTACACAGAGCCTGTTTCTGTTGCGGAGGGGACGATAAAATACGCAGCAGTGAATAACGCAGGGTATATGAGCGAGGTTGTCACTTGCACGGTGACAGCATATGGTCAGATGTATCTGGACATGCCCAGCGAGGCGTGGTACTATAGTTATGCCGCGGAGGCGCTGGGACTAGGTCTTATGGAGCCATCGTCGGCATATCGCTTCAATGCGGAGGGCGAGGTGACTCGCGCAGCGCTGATGGAGTGCCTCTTCCTGGCATCTGGAAGTCCGGAAGTACCTGAGGACGCGCCGACATTTCTGGATGTACCGGCGGACAACCCGTACTATGATGCAGTGCGTTGGGCAGCAGCTGTGGGGATAACCAGCGGGACTGATGACGGTAAATTTTCACCCGAGGATCCTCTCATGCGTGAGCAGATGGCTCTGATGCTGTACCGACTGGCCTCAGTTCTGGATCTGGACATGGAGAACGAGGGACAGAGACCTCAGGATTACGGTGACGTATCCGACTATGCCGCTGAGGCAGTGAGCTGGGCGATGGAGAAGGGGCTCCTGCTGGCGGAGGGAGGCCTTGTATCTCCAAAGCAGCCTGTGACAAGAGCTGACTGTGCAGTTGCTCTGGTGGGACTGACGCGGCTCTCCCCAGCCAAGGGCGATGAGGATCGGACAGAGGTATCCACAGGCGGACAGCCGGGCTCATCGGACACAGCTGATGGTGGGCAGGGTAAAACGTTGCTGTTTCCGTTTCTTCTGCTGATGGGACTGGGTCTTATAAGAACGCTTCCGGTGAGCTCCAGAAGAAGAGGGTAATTTGCTGAGCAGAAAAGTATCCGGTAAAAGCTGAAGACCGGCAGATGGGGTGGAAAGATCACACCATCTGCCGGTCTATATTATTGTGCAGTTAAGATATCGTTCGAGTACCCACCTGAATGACGATCATCAACGAGGACTTTCAGCGAAACATGACAGAATACATTAAAGTGCCTTCAGATAGCTGTCAATAGCCGCGGCGGTCTTCTTCGCCTCGGCAGCGGCCTCAACGACGGTCTTTCCACCGTGCACAACATCGCCGGCCGCGAAGACTCCGGGGACAGTCGTCATTCCGCTCTCGTCCACGCGAAGAAGTCCCCTGTCAGTGCCTTCAAGTCCGTCCGTGGTGGCAATAAGCTTTGTCCTGGGGCCCTGGCTTGCGGCAATGATTGTGAAATCAGCGGGGTAGAGCGTCTCATCACCCTGCGTGCCTGTCATGCGGCCATTCTCGTCCAGAACTGATCTTTTGAACATCGGGCCATCTCTCGTTATACGGGTGACCTGAACGCCAGTGACAAGCTCCGCGCCCTCAAGCTCAGCCAGCTCCAGCTCGACCGGATCAGCGTTTGTCTTTTCTGAGCGCGAATACAGGGACACATACTGCACTCCCCTGTGCAGAGCCGTGCGCGCCACATCCATGGCTGTGTTTCCAGCACCGATGACAGCCAGACGTTCACCGAGAACAAAGGAATCGGGCGAAGCAAGATAGTGGATCCCATAGCACACATTCGGCAGACTCTCGCCGGTGATACCAAGCGGCCTGGCCCGCCAGAGTCCACTGGAACACATGACCGCATCATATCCGTCACGCAGGAGGTCCGGTATTGTCAGAGAAGCGCCTATAGCGGTGTAGAGCCTGAGATGAACTCCTGCTGAGCGCAGCTTTTTCGCGTAGCGGCGGAGTATGGATTTCGGAAGTCTGAAGTCCGGGATGCCGTACTGCAGCATACCTCCTATAAGGGGCTGCTCCTCGAAGATGGTGACCTCATGACCACACTTGGCGAGATAAAAAGCGGCAGTGATCCCGGCAGGTCCACTGCCGATAATGCCGACACTCTTTCCTGTGGACGGGGCCTTCTCAACCCTCACCCGCTCAAGGCATGTGTCGGATAGATATTTCTCGATGGTACTCCAGCGAACTGGGGTCGACTTGATCCCCTGTACGCAGTGCCCCTCACATTGCCTGCCGTGATTGCAGACGATGGCGCAGACCAGTGACAAAGGGTTGTTGTCAAAAAGCATCTGAGCCGCGTCATTGACCTGCCCGGATTTAAAAAGCTGAATGGCCTCCGGAATGTGGGTGGCAATTGGACATCCCTTTACGCAACGAGGGTTTTTGCAGTTCAAGCAGCGATTTGCTTCTTCCTTAATGGGGAGCATAGCGAGTCCTCCTATATAATTTTTTCGTATTGTCCGAAAATGGGCTATATTCCGGTTTCAACAGCTATCCAATCAGGAATAGGACAAGGCGGAGATACGCCATTGGAAATGACATCTGTAAGGCTTGCTTCAATCTCTATGCAGTCAACAGTCAATCGCTTGAATTGCCCTGCATCATCCTGTATTGCTTTGGCGTCATGCCCATGTGCTTTTTGAAAAAAGTAAAAAAGTAATTATTTGTAGAAAAGCCTAGCTTATCACATATCTCCTGAATAGTAAGATCCGACGATTTCAGAAGGCTGCAAATGAGTGTGAGCCGCTGATCTGTAATATAATTGCTGAGTGTTACACCGGTAGCAGCCTTATATGAGTTTCGAAGATAATTGACCGAGAGCCCAACCTCCTCTGCCAGGGATGAGACGGACAGATTCGGATTGCAGAGCTCCCTGGAAATCATACTGTTAATGCGGCGGGCCAGCTTTTCAGAATTGCTCTCCTTCTGTGCAACAGCAGTGGCAACAACATTGTCAAGCCGCTCCTCAAACTGACTGTAGATTCTGTCAAGCGTTATACCCGGCTTTTGAAACTCATCTATGGACAGTGACTGCTGATCCATCCGGTAAGAGGCTTCGAGTTTCGAAACAGCCATATCCAGTCGGAAGAGGTGTACCAGGATTGATTCCATACGGTAGAAACGGAGAATGTCAAAAAAGTGCCTGAGCTCCTGATGAGTGGTCTCATAATTTCTATTTCGCGCCGACTGGAGAATGATGTTTTCCTCCTCCTGTGGGTAAGGCTCATCCGTGGACTCAGCCGAGGAGTCCTCATAGAAGAAGACAGAGTTGCTCCCATGAGTAAAACGCTGAGTTGCCGCCTCTTTAGCGCTTGCAAGACTGTTTGGCAGTTCGTCGGTATCTGAGATGGTCAGACCAACTGCTACGGTAGTTGATGCCTGAAAATGCTGCAGAAGGATGTTCTGAACCTTCTGCGCAATACTGCGCAGCAACGGCTTGTTAAGTTCCTCAAAGTTACAGATAAACAATAACTGATTTGGCGCATATTCAAGGGAGCGTATAACAAAGTGACCATCGCAGAGCTCTTCCATCATATTAACGGTGGAATATTTAAGCAGTGCCAGCTCCTCCACTGCCTCAAAGGCTGCACTGATTTCATCAATGCTGACAAGAACGCAGCAGTAATGGAGATAGGGGAAGGATGCCTCAATGGCCTCATATTGTTCGGCGGAATAGTGCTGTGTGATAAGTTTGGGGTCGCACAGCTTCAAAAGCATCTGTGACTCCTCAATACGTCTTAAAGCCTCGGCGGTAGATTGAAGTGAGTCGTTCTTTTTCTGCATAGCCTTATATGCAGCGCGGATACGGTCAAATTCATCGGACCCCTCAACATCTCCATCGAGCTTCAATTCACTGCTGAGACTTTTTACAGGGCGGTATGCCAATTTGGACAACAACACAGCGCCCACGGCGGAGAGAACGCAGAAGAGAATGCTGAGTACAAGGATTTCCAACAGCAGCCGGTTTCCACCGGTCAGCATTGTCTCCTGGATAACCGAATAGTATGTGAATCCAAGATAGCCATCTATGATGTAAAAAACAGTGCAGCGGTTGTGGGTGTCGGGATCGTAGTAGGACAAAGAGCCCTCATAGTCAGGCTGCTTCCGTACGGTCTGATATATCGGATCATCAACCATGCTGACTCCGAAGGAGGAGTCGTCACTTCCGGCCAGAACAACGCCGGAGTCATTGAGAATGAAATTGCTTACATACTTTGAACCGCCACTCAGATTCAGAAGCCCCATGAAGTCCTCCATGTCGACCTGCATTACAAAGGCGCCCTTGGGCGAGAAGTGGAAAATCAGCGTCCAGACACGTTCCTTTATGGTGCGGCTTGAGGTGCCGCCGCTGTAGACAGTCGCAACACGAGGTATGTACCGAACCGGGATTGTGGAGGCGGGGTGTCCCTGAATGAACGAGATCAAATCCTGGTCATAGAAATAATCAAGGCTGTAACGGCCCCAGCGCGTCAGAACACTGTAATTCTCAAAGTTGATAATATAGATATTGTCCACATAGTCATTGTAATTTAAAATTTCAGCCTGAAGCTCCTGCGCAGCAATGGCGTCTGTAGTGTTAAAGTCCTCCTTATACATCAGCTGGACAACGGTGGAGTCATTCGTCACAGATTGAAGTCCGTAGCGAAAAACGTCAAGGAGCAGGTTTTCACAGGTATTTCTGGCTTGAGTGATGCTGCTGTGACCTATATTACGCAAGTCCTCTTTGTAACGCTGATCCACGGCTTTTATTATGATAATGGAGAACAGGATGAACAGAAACAAGCTGATCGGCAGAAAACATAAAAGCAGCTTCCTCTGATAGGAAGATCGGTTCCAAAAAGAAACAACAGGTTGTAGGGTGCGATGCTTTTGTGCCTGAGGTGTATCAGTTGTACGCAAAGACAAGATCCCCCTTCAGAAGAGCTAAGCAGTATTATATCATTATTTGACCAATATCGCAAGAGGAAAACGCATTTTTTCGTCAATTCTACTGTTAACCAGTCCTTATCTTTACATTTTGCAGTCAAGTGTAAAAAAGATGAGTCAGGAAAAAACACTTTAAAATCAAACGCCAGGAGGAAATCTGTAAATTGCAGTGTTGAAAAGGGATTTGTAATCCGGTATTCTAGCGACAGCGGGTCCCGAGGCCGCGTGACGATCAGCGGCGAGTACGGGAGCGGAAAATGAATATAAGGATGAAAGAGAGGAATCGAAAATGAAACTGAAGCAGAACACATGGAAGCGCGTTGTCTCCTGTGTGCTTGCACTGGTGCTGTGCCTGGCACTGCTCGGCGGGTGCGGCAGTGCAGAGACGCAGGACGGCGGTGGCAGCAGCATCGAAAGTGGAGAGCCTGCCCCGGCGCCAGTGACCACAGACCCCGTAACGCTGAAGATACTCTTCAAGGGTCCAAAGCCAGATGGCTGGGACGACGTATACGCCGAGTTCCTGAGGCAGACAAAGGACACACTGAACACCGAACTCGACGTTACATTTGTGGAACACGCCGACTACAAGGATAAGCTGAATCTGGAGATGACCTCCGGTTCCAAGTACGACCTGGTCTTTGACGCATCATGGATACATCTGAAGACTCTGGCAGCGGATGGCTACTACGCTGATCTCTCCGCCTATTTTGGAAATGACAACTATCCTGGCCTCAAGAAAGCGTTCTCCATGGATGTGATGAATGCAAACAAGTGGTATGGATATATGTGCTACATACCGTTCTTCCGCGCATATGGAAACGGCGTACCGGCCATTTTCTATCGTCAGGACTGGGCTGACGACTGGGGGATCGGACAGATAGACAGCATGGAGGATCTGGAAGCGTACTGGGCGAAGGCCAAGGAGAACGGAGTGATTCCGATGTCCGCCCGTGACACGCGTGGTTTCTTCCAGCTTTATACCATCTCCGGCGCTTCCTACCCGGCCACAGACAGCCGTCCAAGTACCGCAGAGGCGGGGATACAGTGCTGGACCATAGGCAACTGCCCGTTCTGGGTTTACATCAAGGATAATGAAGTGGTTGCCTGCGCCATGGAGGGCTCCGGTGACGAGAACTTCAAGGATTTCCCGGAGGGATATCAGTACGACTTCGGTGTAGACCGCTATGAGAAGTTTGCCGAGTGGCAGAAGCTTGGGTATCTCAGTGCCGACTCGATGACATGTAAGGATGAGAGCACCCCGTTCTGGAGCGGACTGGCTGCCTCCTATATAGGGACGCTGGATGACACTGAAAAGAACGTGACCAACCTCACGGCTTATTCTCCTGAGGCGGAGCTTGGCGCGTTTGTATACATTGACGGCATACGGAACATGGATGATGGGGTGTATCCTACGAGTTACGGTGCAAACAACGGAATGTGTGTGCCGGCGAGCAGCAAGAATATAGATCGTACCATGGCTTTCCTGGACTGGATGTTCGGTGACGCAGCCAATCACGACCTCTTTGAGCTGGGCGTTGAGGGTTCAGACTGGGAGGCTGTGGGAGAGAATCAGTACAAGGATCTCTCTGGCTACTCAGCCTCGTTCCCCGGATATGGCTTTACCTGGAACCCCAACTATGTAAAATTCTCTTCAGATATCCCCGAAGATATTCTCAAGTATCGTGTCTGGGAGACTCAGGAGAGCAGCTTCTGCCGCTCCCCGGTCGTGGGATTCAGCTTTGACGGAACTTCCACGGACATGTCAACTTATACAGCACAGATGAAGGCAATTGCTGATATGGTTGCCGTGACAAAGCTCCACGGTATACTCAGTGATGGAACCAGCACCTACAGTACAGCCGCCGAGATGTTGAAAGCCAACACGGACGCCTGCTATGCTAACGGAGCTGATAAGGTTCAGGAGGAACTGGTGAGGCAGCTTAATGAGTATCTTGCAGCCAACCCGCAGCCCTGAGTGAAATCGCTTGCAAAGAGGGCATCCTGGTAATGGATGCCCTCTTTGAGGGCATGAGTTTAAGAGCATTGATGGGATCTGTGCCGTCGAAACGAGGTGATCCCGAATCGTGCTGTGATGGGGGCTGTGCATCAATTGGAGGGCATAATGAGGAAGAATATTGAGCTCTTTGGGAAATGGAATGTCTCCGAGCTTCAGGAAGGCACAAAATTCACATTTCCAAGTCCGGAGGGTGCCGGAGGCTTTTTTTCTCAGGGCTTTTGCCGGCGCAGCGACAGCGCGTTTGACGCCATGGACTATGCCGGACTTGAGCTCACGGTCATAACCGGGGAGAGTGCCGGGGTTGCCGTAACGGTTGAGTTTGCTGAGGGGGAGCCTCTCACAACTGTTCTTCCAATAATCGGGAAAGGGGTGCATACGCTTTTTATTTCATGGTCGCAGTTTCCGGTGGAGACGGTAAACCAGGCATTATGGCAGTTTTTAACAGCTATTGCTGTCACAGGTGCGCAGGTCAGAAGGGCAGTTCTGAGGCGAGCGCCAGGGCTGTGTGTCGAATGTGAGGTTCGCGGTCGGGCAGGAGAGCGAGGCGGGACGGTGCGGTATAACGTCGCTCTCTACAACGGTACGGACAGTACGGTTGCCGTGAATGTAACACAGATATATACAGGTTGGGAGAGCATGAACGCGGTTATAGTTCCGGAGACGATTGTGCTGACGCAAGAGGCTGAAGCTGATGTCTCCGTGACGCTGACAATACCCATGGAGATGGTGCCAGGAGGGCATGAGGCCACCAGGCTCCGTTTTGTACCAAATGGTGATTGCCGCAAAGCATGTGAACTGGAGCTTCAGACACTCTGCCGTCTGCCGCACCCATACATCTATTGGGACACAGACGGGTGGAGGGAAGTGGCTGAAAGGATAAAGAGAGAGCAGAGGTTCCATCCCGCTTTTGAGGAGCTGCAGGCCGCCTCTGACGCGTGGGAACCGGAGCCACCGGTATCTGGAGCGGACTTCTGTTATTTCACAGATACGGAAAACCAGGTAATGTCCACAGCCTATTGCTATGCAATCACCGGTGAGAGGATATACGCCGAGAAGCTTGCAGTTTTCTTTAGATATTTTTCCGATGTTAAGAATGGTTATCCGGCACGTCTGAGAGGATGTCACCAGAGCTATGTGCAGGAGGGACACTTTTTCCAGCATTTAGCGATACCATATGATATTATCCATGACGCAGGTGTGCTGTCGGAGGCAGATGACGCTGCCATAGAGAGAAGCTTCAGGATTTATATGGAGCTGTTGGATAAAGATATCCGTAATGGACGTATTACTAACTGGGTGGTTTCAGAAGCTGTCGGCGCGCTTTACTGTGCTCTTGCCATTCAGGATTGGGCAATGGCAGAACGGTTCGCCTTCGGTTCATGCGGCGTATTTCAACAGCTTGTCTGCGGTTCGTTCAATGACGGCTGGTGGCATGAGGGATCCATCGGCTATAACACATGGGTATCCAGCATGATGCTGCACTGCGCCCATGCCCTGCGTCCCTTTGGGTTGGACCTTATTCATGCGGCGTTTCCCGTGCCGTTCAGCCGGGAGGTAAGCTCATCCTATGCCGGACGAAGAGCAGCTCCGCCCTTTGCAATGGTCAACCAGAAATGGGGGGAGAATCGCCGGCCGGTCATACATATCAAGGACCTTTTTGATGCGATCCTGCCATATCTTGACTGGCGTGGAGTAATGTTTGGCGTGAACGATTCTGACGAAAAGACTGTGGAAGGCGTCCACTTTGGCTCCACATATGAGCTGGCATACCGCTACTATAAAGATCCTGCCTATCTGAGGGTCATACACAGCATCCGGAAACCGGACCCGGTTTTCAGCCCTGACGAGCTGCCGGAGAGAGAGCCGGAGATACCGTTTGAGAGTGCCTTTTCCGATAATGTTGGAATAGCAATGCTTCGCAGCCAGAAGCCTGGGAGAGAGCAGCGTGAACAGATACAGGCCGTCCTGCGCTACGGGAGTCACGGAGGAGCGCATGGGCATTTTGATATAACAAACTTACTTTCCGTTATGAGATATGGACGGAGCCTCTATAACCCGGAGTGCAGCTGGTGGGGCTACCGCCATTTTATGTATAAATGGCATGTCCAGTGCAGTCTGACGAAAAATATGGTCAACGTGGACGACAAGATGCAGCTGCCTGCGGAGTCAAAGCGGATTCTTTGGCATACAGGCAGGGCTTTCCAGGCAGTCGGACTGGAGACGGTATGCCGATGGGCATATCCTCCCTATGGGGGTATGGACTACGACGACTCGCCAGGAGACTTTGAGAAACGACTTGAAATGAACGTCGCGTGGTTTCCTGTGAACGAGGAACTGCCATACGGAAAGATAACTGGCGAGACGGAACCGATATACCAACGCCGTGTCATGGCAGTTACAGATGACTATATCGCACTGTTTGACTACATCGCGGGGGAGCGGGAGCATCAGTATGAAACGACATTTCAGCTGAAGGGTCTCCGGGAACTGACCGCGCCGCGCATTGCAGCTCGTGGTCATAAAGACAGATACACAACTGACCCGGCCAGTGACGGCCAGATGATTCTGGATTGCAGCGAGTATGAGATGGAAGGTGTCAGTGTCGCACGATTTTTCAACAGGTTTGGAGAGCCTGGGATACATGGCGACCCAAGCTATACGGAGAGCGCCCTGCAAGGGGACAGAAGCTATCACAACGAGCCTGGAGTCCTCCATGCGGACGTATATACAGCCTGGCCGCAGAAGACGACGCAGATAGTGGGACTGATGGCGACATACATAGGCTGGCCGGTCAGCAAGGACGGCTACAATATTCCATTGGAATGGCGCATCGAGGCAGACGGACGTGAGTTGGCCTCAGGTGCCTTTGATGCGTGGCTGCTGGGCAGGGATGAGCCATGTGTTGAACTTCGCGGTGCGAAAAGGCTGAGCCTTCTGGTCAGGCAAGGTGACGTGACGAACGAGAGAGGTGAAACAGTCCGCACCCCCTACGGCATTTTCTGGGGCGGCGCGGTGCTGACTCTGGCCGATGGTACTGAGAAGCGGCTTTCAGAGCTTCCATACACCTCAATGAACATAAATCCCGGTCAGGGGACAGGGAAAGATTATGAAGGAGGGCGTGTCCTTCTCATGGGCAGGGAATACGCCGACGCCATTCCGGCAAGTACGGAAAAGCGGGACCGGTGGGGGACTCTTGAATGGGATATCTCAAAGATTGACGCTGTGGGTTTTCGTGCTGCGATAGGCTGTGACCCATATCCGGGGGATGAGGATCAGCGCCGCCGCTTCTATGCGGTCAGAGCGGGCAGAACAAAATCAGCTCGCTTTACAACGGTGGTGGAGCCTTACGAAAAGAGCCGTATGGTAGAGTCTGTAGAGGCATCGGATGCATCCAGACTTGTGGTACGGCTATCTGATGGGCGTACCCAGCGGCTGACACTGGAGGAGACGCCTCTCCGTCTTACTCTGGAGGAGATGCGTGATGGAGTTATCGAGCACCATGAAACGGCTCTATGAAATGTTACGTTTTTTTTCGGAGCGGTGGCATTTAAAAATCATACCTGTTTCATAAAACACTACACAATGTTAATAATGACCGGAATCTGTAATTTCCGCCGTGGCTTTTTAATTTCATCGAGCTCATAATGATAAAAGATATAAAACATGATACAGGATATAAAACGGAAAGGGTGATTCAAAATGAACGCGATCGCACAAAAACCTGCCCCAGCTTCCGGAAAGCCGGTGAAGCCGAAGGCTGCGAAGACTACATTCTTTGGAAATCTGGGCTATGACTTCTCTCATAACAGGGGACTTCTGATACTGTGTCTGCCGGCTGTTGTATGGTTCCTTGTCTTTGCCTACGCGCCAATGGTGGGACTTGTTATTGCCTTCCAGAAGTACAACCCGGCCAAGGGCCTGTTCGGTTCGCAGTTTGTATGGTTTGATAACTTCAAGTTCTTCTTCGGCAGTGATGCTTTTTTCCGCGTCACCTTTAACACACTGTTCCTGAATTTTCTCTTTATTTTTGCCACTCACTTCACAGCTGTTGTCATGGCTATAGCCCTCAGTGAGGTAAAGAACAAGTATTTTAAAAAGGTTACCCAGTCGATGATTATCCTGCCGCACTTTATCTCATGGACCGTTGTGTCACTGCTCATTGAGGCGTTCCTCAAGACGGAGGGCGGACTTATCAACTCAATCCTGGCCAACTTCGGCATAGAACCCATTAAGTTCATGCAGACGGCTAAGCTGTGGCCCGCGATTCTGACTATCCTGCGCGTGTGGCAGGGCGCTGGCTATTCCTCCATCGTGTACCTGGCGGCCATAACGGGCTTTGATCAGAGTATGTATGAGGCTGCCAAGGTGGATGGCGCCACCCGTTGGCAGTGCATCACCCGTATTACGCTGCCGCTCCTGCGTCCCACGATCATCCTGCTCCTGCTCATGGCGGTTGGCAAGATTTTCAACGGAGACTTTGGAATGGTATACGCGCTTGTTGGAAACAACACGGTTCTGTACCCGACTACAGACATTATAGACACCTATGTTTACCGTCAGTTGATGGAATCTGCCAACATGGGAATGAGTTCCGCAGTAGGTCTGTGGCAGTCTGTTATGGGTTGTATCATGGTAGTCATCATGAATAAGATCACCAAGAAGATAGACAAGGATTCAGCCTTGTTCTGAGAGGAAGGGAAAACACATGAAAGCAACCGCCATACCCCAGAACCACATTAAAACCACCTTTGGAGACAGGTTCGCGTCCGGCATCTGTTATGTACTCGTCGCCATATTTGCGATAGCGTGCCTGATACCGTTTCTTCTGGTCATTTCCGCTTCCTTTACTGAGGAGGTGACGCTGGCTAAGGAGGGCTACCACCTGTGGCCGAGAGAATTTTCAGTGAACGCTTATAAACTTCTCTCCAAGACATCCGATGTGGGTAACGCCTATAAGGTCACCATTTTCATTACGGTGGTAGGAACGCTCCTTTCCATGCTGTGTACCTTTGGCATCGCCTATGCGCTCTCCTGCAAGAACTTCCGCAGCCGTGGGGCGCTCAGTATGTTCTGCTATTTCACAATGCTTTTCAATGGTGGACTTGTCGCCACGTACCTTATGAATACCCAGGTACTCCACTTGAAGGATAATATTCTGGTGCTGTTCCTGCCGAGTATGCTTTCCGCGTACAACATATTCCTCATGCGCAACTTCTTCTCCGGCATCCCGGACACGCTGTCCGAGGCGGCAAAGCTGGACGGTGCATCCGAAATGCAGACGCTCTTCCAGGTGATACTGCCGATTTCCACACCCGGCATAGCCACTGTTGGCCTCTTCTACGCCCTTGGATACTGGAACGAGTGGTATAAATGTCTGCTGTACATAAGCAATGAGAAGCTCTATACTCTGCAATATCTGATCATGAAGATAATGCGTCAGATAAGCTATGCGTCCACAGTTCCGGCGGATATCAACCTTTACCAGGGCGCACTGCCCACTTACTCATTCCGAATGGCGGCAGTGGTGGCCGCAATCGGACCCATCATACTTCTTTACCCATTTGTGCAGAGATACTTCACGTCCGGTCTTACCATCGGTTCGGTGAAGGGCTGAAAGTGGGCTTTGTGCCTTTTATCACAATCATCAGAAGTGAGACGCCCTGTTAATAAGCAGGGCGTCTCATAAAAACGCGAAAGGGAGAACAGCATGGCATCAGATATTATATCCGCGGGAACAGCCTGGGCGGTGGAGACTGCGGAAAAAATTGAGAGGAAGCTTCGCCTTGTCCGTGAGCGCAGCGCTGAGAAAATTCCAAGCCGCGCCATAGACGGTATACATAATAACAAGGCTGACGGCGGGATATATAACCAGGATGATGGCCTTGCCTGGTGGACGAATGGTTTTTGGGCAGGAATGCTCTGGCAGGCGTACAACGCCACTGGCGATAAGCGATACGGCGAGATTGCCAGATTCACAGAGGAGAAGCTTGACGAGTGTTTTCAAAGCTATGTTGGCCTTCACCATGATGTGGGTTTTATGTGGCTGCCGAGCGCTGTGGCAGATTACCGCCTGACGGGGGACGCCGTCAGCCGCAGACGCGGTCTCCATGCGGCGAATCTGCTGGCAGGACGTTTTAATCCGGTGGGTTTTATCAGGGCCTGGAATGACATACCTGGTTCCGATTCCGACACGCGTGGCTGGGCGATCATCGACTGCATGCTCAATATCCCGCTTTTATACTGGGCCACGGAGGAGACGAACGATCCGCGGTTTTCTAAAATAGCCCGGACTCACGCGGATACGGTGCTGAGTCATTTTGTCCGTCCCGACGGCAGTGTGCGCCACATTGTGGAGTTTGATCCGGAGACAGGCGCGTACCGACGTGACTATGGTGGACAGGGCTATGCCCAGGGATCCAGCTGGACACGTGGTCAGACATGGGGACTGTACGGCTTTGTGATGAGCTTCAGGCACACTGGTGAGGTGCGTTATCTGGCAATGGCACAGAAAATAGCGGAATATTTTATTGCCCATATCCCCGAAGATTACACTATTCCAGTGGACTTCTGCCAGCCGGAGGAGCCGCGCTGGTATGATGATATAGCCGCAGCGGTGGCGGCCTGTGGGCTAATCGAGCTTGCCAGGTTGGTTCCAGACCGTGAAGGTGACTATCTGGTTCCGGCATTGGGACTTCTTCACCGTCTCGATAACACCGCGGACTGGGACCCTGCAAGAGACGGCTTTCTCCGGAACTGTTCCGCCGATTACAACGGAAAGGAACACAATGTGAATTTCACCTATGGCGACTACTATTTTTACGAGGCAGTGTTAAAGCTGGCTGGACAGGAGATTTTCATCTGGTGACTGGGAGACGGGGATACACCGAGGTGTCCTGAAAATGAAAAAGTATTGTGGACATCTGCGACGCGGGAGTTTTGGGAAACGAGGGATATCAGATGGAAATACATAATCCTATCCTGCCCGGTTTTCATCCGGATGCCAGTGTATGCGAAGTGGACGGAAGCTTTTATATAGCAACGTCGACTTTTGAGTGGTGGCCTGGAATAGACATTTACCACTCATCTGATTTGGTAAACTGGGAGTGGGCGGCTGCGCCTGTAGACCGTCCGGAGATGGTACCAAGCGGGTTGCCTGGAAATTACAATTCAGGCGGTCTGTGGGCGCCTCATCTCTCCTATGCCGACGGCCTCTTCTGGCTGGTCTACACTGATGTGAAGAGTTCCACCGCATTTAAGGATACATTAAATTACGTCATCACATCCTCAGATATAGGAGGTCCCTGGAGTGATCCAACGCTGGTGACCGCAAGCGGTTTTGACCCCGCTCTCTTCCATGATGATGATGGAAGACACTGGTTTCTGAATATGCTTTTCGACTGGAGATTGGAGAACCCTGGCTTTGCAGGAACGGTGATTCAGGAATTCGACGCTGTTTCCCGTAAGCTGATTGGTCGGCGCAGACATTTTTACAGGGGGACGAGCCTTGGTGTCTGTGAGGGTCCACAGATTCTGAAAAAAGACGGTTACTATTATCTCCTATGTGCCGCAGGCGGGACCGGCTATATGCACGCAGCCACTGTGGCAAGGGGCAGAACATTGGACGGCCCATGGGAGGAGTCTCCCTTTTTCCCGCTGCTCACCTCCCGTGATGACCCGACAAACCCATTACAGAAAAGCGGTCACGCATGTTTTGCCAGGATAGATGGGGAGTGGTATATAACTCACATCTGCGCCAGACCACTGACGGAGCGGGGAAACTGTACACTTGGCCGGGAGACAGCCGTTCAGAAGATCGAGTGGGTTGACGGATGGCCCAGACTCCTGGGCGGCGACATTCATCCTGAGTATGCCGTACCCGCGCCTCGTGCCGCAAGCGTCCCCCAGAAGCTGGATAACAGCGAGATGGTCTTATTTTCACCGGAAGAACCACTTCCTCACTCTTTCAAAACACTGCGGGGTCCGCTTACGCCTGAGCTTGATTATAGTCTGACTGCTCATCCGGGCTGGCTTCGTCTTTACGGCGGTCAGACGCTGTCAAGCCACCATAAACAGACGCTTTTCGCACGTCGTTGGGAGAGCTTCAGCTTTGCGGCGGAGACTTCGCTTGATTTCACACCGGAAAACTTTCAGCAAGTGGCCGGACTTACACTTTTCTACGACACCTGCAACTGGATATATGCCTATATCACATGGGATGAACGGGAAAATGGCCGTATTCTGAAGATAATGCGCTGCGATTTCAGGGATTTTGATTACGGCAGCGAGAGTGTATTAATACCGGATGGGGAAATTGCGCTGCGAGTCGAGGTGCATGGTGGGGACGCGGCGTTTTTCTGGACAGCTGACGGAGAATGGCGGCCTCTTGGCGGCGCTCAGCCGGCATATATGTTGAGTGATGATTATATTGAGAAGCGCCGGGGCCGATGCGCTTTCACCGGAGCGATGGTAGGCATATGTGCTCAGGACATGGATGCCCACAGGAGCTTCGCTGATTTTAAATATTTCAACTATATGGAGGGGCCATAATGGGACTGTTTTTTCGGAATTTTGAAATTCCAGGTCCGGGCGTACCGGAAAACGAACCACGTAAAACCGGGATGCGCCGTTTTGCGGACGTTTTTATACTGAACGGTTGGAATATTTTTAAGGCGGGGTTCCTGGCGGTCCCCGGATTTCTTCTCTGGTACGCCGGTGTTATGCTGTCTGTCAGGAGTCATGTTGTACTGTTCATGGTTGCTGCCGGGATAGTCGGCGGGATGGCTGCCGCGCCACAGCTTGTGGGATTGGTGGACACGATCCTCAGAGCCTTGCGGGACGAGCCTGGAAGCTGGTGGCTGACTTACGCAGATGCCTGGAAGAAGAACTGGAAGGCCTCCTTGTTGCCCGGGGCGATTGCTGGCTTTGTCCATGCGTCGCTTTTGTTTGCTGTCTATCACGCTGAATTTATTGCTACCAGTGTGTCTTCCCTGGTACTGCTTGTTACAGGAGTACTGCTGACATTGGGACTTTCAAGTTATATATGGCCGCAGCTGGCTCTGATGAACATTGGATTTGCAGGGATCCTGCGTAACAGTGTGCTGCTGTTCATGCGCCACCTGCTGCGCAGCTTTGGCGCAGCTGCAGTGCAGCTGGCGGCATGGGCAATATTTCTGTTTCTTGAACCGCTGTCACTGATGATATTGCTTGTTTTTGGCCCTTGGACAGCGCTGTACCCAGCTATATTTATGATTTACCAGCCTATGGAACAGGCGTTTGATATTGAAAAAAGAGTAAATGAGTTCCACCAGGCTCAATTCACTGACGAGGAGGAATAAAAGGTGAAACGCAGTGAGATCAATCGCGCTCTCCGGGAGATGGAGACCATGCTTCAGAAGTACTGTTTTGCTCTGCCGCCATTCTGTAATTTTACCCCGGAGGAATGGAAGACTAAGGGAAGGGAGTATGACGAGATTCGTGACAATATGCTGGGTTGGGATATAACCGACTATGGTCTGGGCGATTTTGAGAAGGTCGGTTTTTCGCTCATAACTCTTCGTAATGGAAACCTTGGCATGAGAGACAAGTACCCGAAGACATACGCTGAAAAGCTTCTCTATATCAGAGAGGGACAGTACTCCCCAAATCATTTTCACTGGAACAAGATGGAGGACATCATAAACCGGGGCGGCGGGACTTTGCTGATTCGCGTCTATAATTCCCTTCCTGATGAGGAGATAGACAGAAAGTCCGAGGTTACCGTTCATCTGGACGGAGTGACAAGGACTGTTCCCGCCGGGACTCAGGTGCGGCTTGAGCCAGGTATGAGCATATCCATACAGCCATATCTCTACCATGATTTTTCTGTGGAGCCGGGGACTGGACCGGTCCTTGTTGGCGAGGTCAGCCAGTGCAATGATGACAATACAGATAACCGGTTCAACCCCGCTGTAGGCCGTTTTCCGACTATCGAGGAGGATGAAGCACCGTACCGGCTTCTCTGTAACGAGTACCCGAAGGCGGATTGAATGGAGGGCAGGATGACTAGCGCGGAAGAGCTGTCTGCCGCTGTGGCAAGGGCACGGGCTGCGCTCCGGCGTGAGGGCGCTGTTTTTACGAGGGGTGCGGTTTACGGAGTGGAGCGTCAGATAGAATTGGCAGAGAGGGCTCTGGCAGGGGAGAGGCCTGCTTTTACTCATAGCCGCCGCTATCTGGATAAGGTGGATGCGGCAGCCTTTGCCCTCAGGTTTCACACCATGATCACTGTATGGCAGAAGCCTGGCGATATGGAGCGTACTTATGGCATGGCGGACGCAGCTGAGTGGCTGGAGGACCAGGATATGGCTCTGTGGCCATCGGAGAGACTGCTGACCACAGCTGATGCATTGAAGTCGCGTGCCAGAGAGGTGCTGAGGCACGTAGCGCCGGGAAGAGAACCTGGTAATGTTTCGCCTGAAGCGTATATGGCGCTGCGGAATGCGCTGGATGCTCTTGAGCATAGTACAGTCCCCACGACAGCCGCGGCCTGTGCCGATGCAATCCGCGATTGCCTGATAAGTCAGGTACTCCGCAGCGATCTGGAGCCGGACTCCAATCTGTTTCTGCCAGGTGGTGGGATGGAGAGACTGCGGGACGAGATTACACATAATGAATTTCTGGGAGATCGTTTCAAGGCGATCCGGCTTATAGCCGATGCCATATCATATGAGGAAGCCGGAAAGCTTTCGCTTCTCATGGAGGATGAGGTGAACTTCACCGAGGCAAACAGGTATTTCTCACTGTGGAGCAGCAGCGAGAAAATATTCAATTTTGTTACGCCTCTGGATGCTTCAACAGCTGTCGTGGAAATCTCTCTCCCTTCCTGCGAAAATGAGACGACGGGGCTTGGGCACGTTCAGGTGAAGGACCTCCGTGTTGCCGTGTCCACAGGTGGAGCGTGGGCACTGCCGGAGGGACCGGTTCAGCTCTGCAATCCCACGCCGGAGAGCGAGGCCCATTTTGCCTGCGAGGCTGTACCTGTGGAGGCGAATACCCCATGCACACTGACCTTCTCGGCAAAAATTGATGGAAAGCTCAGGGATGGAATTCACTTCCGCATATGCTTTGCAGATAGCGACGGCAGCCCATGCGGAATGTGGGAGACGGTTTTCAACCGTACCAGCGGTTGGACAACAGGCGCAAAGCCGCCTCATGGCGCTGCCCTTTGTGCACAGTGTGACGCCATTGTGTATGCGGTGACAGGTGACAGAAGCTACGCTGAGAAGGCAAAGCTGGAGATATTATACCAGATGAATGACTTTTGCCAGGGCGCGGAGCATTGGATGGTGACAAACACACGTCCGCACGGCTGTGACGCATACGGGGCAGTTCAGGCGGGACGCATACTCTGTTCTATTGCCGCAGCATACACGCTTATTGCAAAGGAGAACGTTTTCACGAAGGCCGAGCAGAGAAGATTTACGGCATTGGCGGAATATATGGTTGCATACTGCACTGATCAGCGTGATCGGACGGCGCTGTCCCAGGAGGAACTGTTGCGCGGCGCCGGGAATTGGCAGACAGATATGGAGGCTGGAGCGGCAGCCATATCTCTTGCCCTTATCGGAGCAGGTGTACTGGACAGAGAAGCGCAGCTGCGAGCAAGAGTGACAGTACAGAATGCTGTGTATTTCCTGACATCTCAGTTGGAATCGAGCGTAAATCCGGATGGGTCTTATCCGGAGTCACTGCGCTACCATATGGCGGCATTGTCCCGGTACACAGCTCTTGCGCAGATACTGAGTAACTGTATAGGGATATCCTGGTATCGAACCACAAAGCTTCCTGAAATGTTCCGCTATTACGCCGACATGGTGACACCGGATTATAATGTCTTCGGCGGGAGACCGTCAACGCCCACCTTCGGGGATCACAATTTAGATGATGGCAGCGCGTTTTTACAGTTTGGACTCCATGCCGGCGAGGTCGCGGAGAAAGAACCGGAACTTGGACAGAAGCTGCTGGATATATGGAACCGTGCGGGAAGGCCGTCAGAGGGATTCAGCAATGAGGACGTTGCATTTACCAGGCTTCTTATGCGCACTGAACCGATTGAAGGCCAGCGCCCAGGCGGGTGGGAACCGCTCAGGAGCACATCAGCGTATCCCTATTCCGGCATTACTGTTTTTCGCAAAGGATTTCACACCTGCCGGGAGCAGTATCTGGCGGTGATGGCAAGTCCCCGTCCCATTGGTCATGGCCACTTTGACCAGGGAAGCTTTATCTATTATAAGGACTGTACCCTTGTTATTGCGGACCCGGGAATTATCGGGTACTTCGACGCAAGCAAGGACTGGCTGGTCAGTTCTTCTGCACATGCCTGTATGCAGTTCGCCGCGTCGGATGGACCACTGAAAAGGGCGGAGCTGCACCTTGACCGCCTTGATGCAAGTGCTTTCAGCAGAGCGCAGGGATATCTGGACACCCCGCGCAGCTCTCATGTCACAGACGTGCAGGTGGGAGCGGAGCAGGAGAGCATTACCATCGAAATTGCCGACCCGGAGGGGCGTGGAGTGCATACCCGTAAGCTTACGTGGTTTGCGGAGCCTGAGCTGATACTGATTGAAGACAGAGTATCCGATTACAAAGGCAAGCTCCGGTTCAACCTGCCGATTGCCTGTAGCTTCAGCCGTGTGGATGGTTCCAGGATCGTGAGCCGGTGCAGCAACGGTATTACGCTGGAAACCATATTCATAGCACCGGTCTGGCGTACGCAACTGGACTGGGGGATCTGTCGGGAATGCGCTCCAAAGGTCGATGGAGAAAATAAACTTCAGTTTTTAAGGGCGGAAGCAGATGGGGGATTCCGTGTTCTTCTTGATGCATGCCGTCAGGGCGAGGCAGGGACCCTTGTGTCCAGGACTGACAGCGGTATTTTACTTCGTAAAGGTGACTGGGAATGCGTCATCTGACAAGCGTAACCGGATAGCAGATGGCCAAATCTTTAAGGAAGCTCCGAATAGATTGCCGATGACGCATTTATTCAGAGCTTCCTTATGTCCTGGCAGCACAGAAGAAGTGACAGTGGAAGTGACAGTGGAAGTGACAACCAAGCGAGCTAAAACTGCTGTTTTAAGTTCAACATGTACTTAATAATACAGCGCCAATGACATAAAATCAACATGAAAAGTGAAAAAATCGACAATTAAGAAAAGGATTAGAGCGTCACAACTTGTAATATTAACATTTTATATGCTCAAAGCCAAATTTCTCTTGATTATTGAAAAGACAGGTGTTATTATGTACCACAGTAAAGCGAGATGTGGGAAGGAGCGGAGTGTGTCCGGGGACACCCCGGCACGGGACTTATAAGGCGGCAGGAGTCAGGGAGAAGTCGAAACGAGGCTTTGATTTATAGACGCCCTGAAATATGGAGGGAAGGAGTGAGTCAGATGCTCATCTATAGTACTGTGCACAGTGGGCAATCGGAGACAGGCGCGACGCGCAGCCCTCCGTAGGTATGAGCATGCCCGGCAGAACGTCGGACGACGGTTCAGACGTTCAAACAGCGGGGGACGCCCCGCGATAGAAAGGAGTACAAAAAAGTATAATGAAGAGAAGTTTTTTGGCAAAGATTCTTGTACTGTGCATGGTGTTATCTATGATAACAACGACCGCCTTTGCGGACAGCACCACCAGCACGGACACCACCGACGATTCGTACACAGTCGGTGATGACACCTCTGTGGAGGATAACACCATTTCTGCCACTATTACCGTCGAGGTGGAGGATGAGACGGTTACGGTCCCCGACGGAGCGGTCAGCAGCGCGCTTGCAAAGGCCGAGGAAGCTATTGGTGAGGTCGCCGAGGGCGAGGAGACTCCGGCTGTCGAGGTGGTAATTGAGGTCGTTGCATCTGCCACCCAGACCACGGTTGAGGTCATCCTCTCCACAAGCTCGGTTTCCAAGGTTGCCGATGCGGGAGCCACACTTAAGGTTGACACAGGCTCCACCAGCGTCTCCCTTCCCGCGACCGCTCTGACAGAGATCCAGACAGCCGCTGCGGAAAAGAACTCAACCAGCGTCAGCGTTGAGATCAAGAGCGAGAAAGTGGAGAGCGGCGCTGAGGGCGTGGCCATCAACATCAAGATTTCAGCTGATGAGACAGTTGGAAAGCTGGCCACCAAGGTTCCCGTGACAATCCCGGTCAAGGAGGGCCAGGAAGTAACGAGCGGCACTGTTGTCATGATCACAGACAAGGTCACCGGCGAGAAGAAGCCTTACGTTCGCTCCTCACTGAAAGAGGGCGACACGAGCGTTGACGCCATGATCGCCAGCGGCAGCGTTGTTCTGACAGTTGAGGACAACAGCGTCGCGTTCGACGACAAGGAGCAGTGGGCGGACTCCTCCATCGACTTCGTTTCCAGCCGCGGCATATTCAACGGCGCGGAGAAGAACAAGTTTGACGGCGGCGGAGATATCACTACAGCTCAGCTCTTCACGGTTCTGTTCCGTCTTGAGGATCAGCCCGAGACCAAGGGTGTTGACGGCCTCTCAGCCAACAACTCCTGGTATGCCGAATCCGCCGGATGGGCAATGGACGCCGGCCTTGTGGACGACGTTGACAACAGCACGGCGAACGAGGTACTTACCCGTCAGGCACTGGCAAGGATGCTCTGGAAGTACGCTGACCAGGCCGGACTTGACGTGAATGTGGACGAGAGCGATGTTCCGGCCGAGCTTGCATCGCTGCGCGGAGACAACCTCAAGGCAATGCTGTGGGCGTATCAGAACGGCATCATCAACGGCACTGACAATGGCTTTGACACTGCCGCAACGACGACCCGTGCTCAGACTGCAACAATGATCGAGCGCATGTTCGACCTGTTCTGATTTGTCTTACCCTGAAGGGGGGACGGGGCATCGCCCCGCCCTTCCCTCAGCCCTCCGGTCACGGAGGCCTGAGGGAAGGGAACTTGAGAGACGACTTGTGGAAACAGTGTAGGGGGGATGAGAGACGAAAGGGATTGTATTGGCCGGAGGGAGCGGAAGCAGACTTTACCCACTTACGAAGGCGACATCAAAACAGATGCTCCCCGTTTATGACAAGCCGATGATCTTTTATCCGCTGTCCACGTTGCTTCTGGCGGGGATACGGGATATACTCATTATTTCCACCCCGCAGGATCTGCCGAATTTTGAGCGTCTCCTTGGGGATGGCAGCCGGTATGGGATATGTCTGACCTACAAGGAACAGCCTTCGCCGGATGGCCTTGCACAGGCCTTTATTCTTGGCGAGGAGTTCATTGGCCAGGACCGCTGCGCAATGATACTTGGGGACAACATCTTTTATGGAGCTGGCCTGACAGAGCATCTGCGCAAGGCGGCGCAGCGTGAGAGCGGCGCGACTGTGTTCGGATACTATGTGGAAGACCCGGAGCGCTTCGGTGTGGTGGAGCTTGGCCCTGACGGAAGGGCAGTTTCCATAGAGGAGAAACCGGAGAGGCCAAAATCAAACTATGCGGTAACGGGTCTGTACTTCTATGATAATAAAGTCTGTGAGCGAGCCAGGGCATTGAAACCGTCGGCGAGGGGTGAACTGGAGATTACGGATTTGAACCGTATTTATCTGGAAGAGGGTTCGCTTAATGTAGTCACACTGGGACGGGGTTTCGCATGGATGGACGCTGGGACGGTAGATTCGCTATCGGAGGCGTCGGAGTTTGTTCGGGTAGTGGAGTCCAGAGAGGGGATACAAGTTTCGGCGCTGGAAGAGATAACTTACCGGAACGGCTGGATAAGTCGCGAGGAATTGGAGGAGCTGGCGTCGTATTACGGAAAATCACCCTATGGCAAACACCTGAAGAACGTTGCGGAGGGGAAATACATATATTGAGGGGGCGATACGATGGAATTTGTAAAGACGGCCCTGGATGGGGTATATATAGTTGAGCCTAAGGTATATGGCGACAGACGAGGATATTTTCTGGAGACGTGGTCAAGACGTGTGTTTGAAGAGGCTGGGCTTCAATACGAGTTCGTGCAGGACAATTTTTCATCCTCAACCGTGAAAGGCACTCTTCGCGGCATACACTTCCAGCGCGGGGACACGGCACAGGCGAAGCTTGTCCGCTGCACCAGAGGCGCGGTGCTGGATGTTGCGGTGGACTTGAGACCTGAGAGCGCAACCTATAAAAGGTGGGTTGCAGTGGAGCTCTCAGCTGAGAATAAACGCCAGCTTCTCATACCACGGGGCTTCGGTCACGGCTTTGTAACCTTGACTGACGAAGTGGAATTTTCCTATAAAGCGGACAACTTCTATAACCCGGGCTCTGAAGGGGGTATCCGGTGGAATGACCCGGAGCTGGGTGTGAACTGGGGGGTTGAGGAGCCAATTCTGTCTGCGCGTGATCAGAGTCTGCCCTTCTTAAGGGACGCGAAAACCGACTTTTAAAAAGGAGGGCGCAATGAATATCCTCATAACCGGCGGTGCAGGCTTTATCGGGAGTAATTTCATATTCTATACGCTGAGGAACCGACCTGATGACAGGATCATCTGCATGGACAAGCTGACATACGCTGGGAATCTGAAGACACTGTCGCCGGCGATGGACGCCCCCGGATTTAAATTTGTCAAAGCGGATATTGCAGATAGGGATACAGTGGACCGCGTATTTGCGCTGGAGAAGCCCGATATTGTTGTAAACTTTGCCGCCGAGACACATGTTGACAGATCGATTGAAGAGCCGTCGGTATTTCTGGAGACGAATGTCATTGGGACTCACGTTCTGCTAGACGCCAGCAGAAAGTATGGAGTAAAGCGTTTCCATCAGGTATCCACCGACGAGGTGTACGGTGACCTCCCATTAGACAGACCGGATCTTTTGTTCACTGAGAAGACACCTTTACATACATCGAGCCCCTATTCAGCGTCCAAGGCCGGTGCGGATCTTCTGTGTCAGGCGTATCACAGGACTTATGGATTGCCGGTTACAATCAGTCGTTGTTCCAATAATTACGGGCCATATCAGTTTCCGGAGAAGCTTATTCCCCTGATGGTGATCAACGCAATGCAGGATAAGCCGCTTCCGGTGTATGGTCAGGGACTGAATGTCCGCGATTGGCTGTACGTGGAGGACCATTGCTCAGCCATAGAATTAATTCTGGAGAAGGGATGTCCAGGAAAGGTCTACAACATAGGCGGCCATAATGAGATGCGGAATATAGATATTGTGAAGCTGATTCTTAAGACGCTGCAAAAGCCTGACAGCCTCATAACCTATGTCACTGATCGCAAGGGCCATGACCGGCGCTACGCCATTGACCCCGGCTTTATCCAGCGGGAGCTTGGCTGGTCTCCAGCCACAAAGTTCGAGACTGGAATACACAGGACGATACAGTGGTATTTGGAAAACCGCAGCTGGTGGGAGGACATAGTGAACGGGGAGTACAGGGATTACTACGAGCAGATGTATGGACACAGATAGACCGCTCATATCCATACTGATGGCGGTGTTTGAGCCGCGTTTGAATTGGCTGCGGGAGCAGCTTATGTCGCTGAACGCGCAGACCTATCCCAGGCTTCATCTGTATGTGCGTGACGACTGCTCAGAGAGGGTGTCCTTCGTACAGATACAGTCCTGTTTTCAGGAGTGCATCACAGAATTCCCGTTTGAGATTGCCAGAAACGAGGAGAACATCGGCTCCACACTGACCTTTGAGCGTTTAACACTTGAGGCGGAAGGTGATTATTTTGCCTATTGTGATGAGGACGACATATGGCTTCCGGAGAAGCTGGAGGTGCTGGAAAGAGCAATTCGGGAGAGCGGCGCGGAGCTGGTATGTTCGGATATGTATATCATAGACAGCGAAGGGCAGCAGATAGCGGACAGCATGACCAAGGTTCGAAAGAGACACGTCTTCCGTTCGGGGGATGGTCTCGCCGGGGAGCTTCTGGTCCATAATTTCGTGACAGGCTGCACCATGCTTCTCCCGGCGCAGACGGCGAAGAATGCCGTTCCCTTCTGTCCATATATGGTGCACGATCACTATCTCGCACTTTGGTGCGCGGCCAGAGGAAGTCTCCTTTCAATTGAACGTCCGCTTGTCCGCTACAGGGTGCATGGGGGGAACCAGACCGGCGTGCTAACAGGAGTTACAGGTAAGGAGAGCTATGAGAGACTCCGCATAGACCTGGCGCTTCAGCGGCTTACATGGCTCAGTGAGAATTTCCCATGCGATGAGGCCCTGCGCGACACTCTCGGCAAGGCAGTGGCCTGGGCGCGGGCCAGAAAGACCAACTGGTCAGATGGTGTGAACGGGAAGCTTGTGTGGAAGTACCGGCAGTTCAGCTGTATGACATCAGTTTTTGAGCTGGTGGGGAGGAAGCTGCCGGACAGGCTATTCAGATGGTGTATCCGACAGGGACAGAGCAACAAAGTTTAGAGGAGCAGACATATTGAAGCGGCGTGTTTTATTGCTGTACAGGGAAAGAATACCGTCAGTGACTCTCTGCGGCGGTCTCCAGCTCGAGGAGCTGAGTAAACGTGGGGAGATCGAATACAGGGCGGCTCGCGTGGCGGATGTCAGGAGTGAGCAGCTGAACTGGTCGAACATGGTTTTTCTGGTCCGCGGCGACAGCCCTCTTGAGGCGTGGATAGCAAAGAGGTGTCGGGAGACAGGCAGAGCAGTAATATATGTATTGGATGATGACCTTCTGAACGTCCCACCTGAGCTTGGAAGCGGCGTTTTTTACAATTCGGAACCGGTACAGAGAAGCATAAGGGCACTGCTTGGAAATGCTGATTGCATAGCATCTCCGTCTGAGCTGCTGTTGAGAAAATACGGTGAGGGCAGCAGCACAATACAGATCATAGAGCCGGCCTCACGTATCATAAAGGAGAAGCAAAGACGTGATGGGAATGTAATTTTTATAGGATTTGCCGGGTCCACAGACAGAGGCGGAGATATTGACACACTTCTCTCAGATGCGCTGGAGAGGATAAAGGAGCTGTACGGGAGCAGAATACAATTTGAGTTTTTCGGGCCAGAGACCGGGACAGCAGAGAAGCTGGGCGCAAGGGTTTACCCCTATGTGGATTCCTATGAGGCATATCAGGAGAGGATGGAGGAGTTAAACTGGGACATTGGTCTTGCGCCGATGCCGAGGAGCGAGTTTCACAGGTACAAACACTATAACAAGCTTGTGGAGTACAGCGGATTCGGTATAGCGGGGGTGTACTCCAGGGAGGAGCCGTACATAGAGGGTGTTGAAGATGGAATCAATGGGATTCTTTGCGAAAACACCACAAAGGCCTGGGTCGAGGCTATTTCACGGCTTATAGAGGATGACGAGCTGAGAAGGTCAATTTCACAGGAGTGCCTGAGACAGGCAAGGGAGTGCTTCTCAGTGGAGAAGTCGGCGGTGTCACTTGACAATGGACTAAAACAGATACAATGGAGCGAGGACCCTGAGCCGATACGCGGGTTGAGAGCTGAACGGCAGTTACAGACTTTTTCATATCTGATAAATAAGATTAAGGAGAGTGGTGTTAAGGCCCCTGTTGTCGTCTTAAAAAAGCTGCTTGCCGGGAAGGGCAGTACAAATGAGCTGAATGTCAGGCGAACCAGCGCAAAGGTATTTTGGCTGTATGTGATTGCTGCACTGCTGTTTTACTGGGCGGGCGGCGACGAGCTTCGCGGCCCGGAGCGATGGTTTGGACGTAATTACTGGCTGATAGCCGGGGGATTGGCGGCGCTGTTTGTCTGTATGAGCATATACCTGGATCTCGCTGCAAGGCATGGAAGGAGTCCTCTGCCGCTGCGAGTTCTGGACGGGTTCCGACGATACCGCTTCCTTATCCGTCAGCTTGTATCCAGAGACTTCAAGACGAAATATAAACGGTCGGTGCTTGGCGTCCTGTGGAGCTTTTTGAATCCTCTCCTGACTATGGCGGTGCAGTATGTAGTTTTCTCCACACTGTTTAAGTCGGACATACCAAATTTTCCATTGTACCTGCTGACGGGTATTGTCTGCTTCAATTTTTTTAACGAGGCGACGAATATGTCGATGCTGTCCATCGTTGGCAACGCGTCGCTGATTACAAAGGTTTATGTACCGAAGTATATATATCCGATAACACGTGTTCTTTCTTCCGCGATAAACTTCGTCGTGTCCCTGATACCGCTCCTGCTGGTGATGCTGTTTACAAGGACGCCTATACGGTTGTCGTTCATACTTCTTCCGTACCCGGTGCTGTGTCTGATTGCACTTTGCATTGGAATGGGGTTTCTTCTCTCGACGCTGATGGTGTTTTTCAGAGATACGCAGTTTCTCTGGGGAGTGCTCGTGGTTCTTTGGATGTACGCGACGCCGATTTTCTATCCGGAGTCCATTCTTCCGGAGAAATATATGGTTCTTTTTAAGTGCAACCCACTTTATCATATTATCCGGATGTTTCGAATAATGCTGATTCAGGGTGTCTCGCCTGAACCAAAGGCATACGCGCTGTGCTTTGTTGCATCCTTCGTTCCGCTTATAATAGGCGCGATAGTCTTCAAGATGAACCAGGATAAATTTGTAGTGAATCTGTGAGGAATCCATGATCGAAATTGAGAATGTTTCCGTGAGGTATATGCTTGCATATGACAGAGTCAAGAGCATCAAGGAATACCTGGTGAAGCTTCTGAAGAGGGAGATGCAGTATGAAGAGTTCTGGGCGTTGAGGAATATAAGCTTCCGAGTAATGCCCGGGGAGGTATTTGGAATTGTCGGTCACAACGGGGCCGGGAAGTCCACGCTTCTGAAGGTGATCTCCGGTATACTGAAGCCCACGGAGGGAACCGTGACAGTCCACGGGAGCGTGGTACCGATGCTGGAGCTGGGCAGCGGCTTTGATTTTGACCTGACAGGGCGGGAAAACATATTTCTGAATGGAGCAATTCTTGGCTACAGCGATGATTATCTGAAGGAGAAGTACGACGAGATAGTTGCGTTTTCGGAGCTTGGTCGATTTATAGAGATCCCGCTGAGGAACTACTCCTCCGGGATGGTGGTGCGCCTTGCGTTCTCAATTGCAACAATGGTTAAGCCGGACATTCTCATAGTAGACGAGATTCTTTCAGTGGGCGATGCGGAGTTTCAGGAGAAAAGCGGGAGACGCATGCAGGAGCTCATGGGCGGGGGAACCACGGTGCTATATGTATCACATAACCTGGACACCGTAAGGGCGCTGTGCGACAGGGTTCTTTGGCTGGAGCACGGGGAGGCGCGGATGCTGGGTAAA
>CAYPMJ010000003.1:0-43875 GCA_964411785.1 uncultured Oscillospiraceae bacterium | reverse complement strand
GGGCAGCGGGCAGAGGATGTCATAGAGCGGCTACGGGGTGTGAAGTGCGGGATGAAGGACACCTCATGCCCGGACCAGATAGCAATAGCCTTGCAGGAGGCGCTGGATGAGGAAAAGAGGATGAGAGCATGAAGCCCGTCTTTGCCAACACCTTCAACATCACCCATAACAAGAATAAGCCGGAGGTGGCGCTCTCCTTCACCCACATATACACTGAGCACAGGTTCGGGGTGCGGGACGGGACGCTTACGGATGTGTCCGCACAGGTGGCGGATGAGGTGGCCAGCATCCTCGTTACCCGCGACGGCCTGATTGCGCTGACAAGGCTCCTTAACAAGGTCGTGTCCGACTGGGGAGTGGAGCTTGAGGAATGAGAGTGACCACAGTCCTGTTTGACCTTGACGGGACGCTTCTTGACACGCTGGAGGACCTGCGGGACAGCGTGAATCATATTTTAAAAAGCCGAGGCCTTCCCCAGCGCTCAATTGAGGAGATACGGGCATCTGTTGGCAACGGCAGCGCTCATCTTCTTGAGATGTCGCTCCCCCAGGGACGGGATACGCCGGACTTTGACGGCATCTTGGAGGAGTACAGGGCGTACTATCTGGGCCATAACCAGGTGAAGACGGCTCCGTACGACGGCATAGGTGAGCTTCTCCGGAAGCTCGCCTCGAGGGAGTACAAGATGGCGGTTGTGTCAAATAAGCCGGACGAGAGCACGAAAAAGCTTGTCCGCTCGTTTTTCGGGGCCTGGATCTGGGTGGCTGTGGGCGAGACTCCGCTTATAAGAAGAAAGCCGGAGCCGGACTGCGTTGAGGCGGCGCTGAAGGAGCTCATGAGTGAGCCGTGGGAGTCGGTGTACATCGGTGACTCGGAGGTCGACATTGAGACCGCACGCAAAGCGGGGCTGCCCTGCATCTCGGCGGCCTGGGGCTTTCGCACCAGAGAACAGCTTGAAAAGGCCGGAGCGTCATGCATAGTTGACACACCGGCTGAGATCTTAAAATATGTCTGACACCACGTCTTAAATGAAAACGGCGGGAGTGCGCGAAAGCGCCTCCCGCCTTAAATTTAAGGTCAGATGCCCGTGCCTTGTCCACAGCGGGGCAACCGGCACGGATGCACAAAAATGTCCGTGGGGTAAATGCTTAATGTCCGATGGCACTGAGTGCGGCGTGGACATCTATTCACATCGCCATCACTTTATAGGTCCCGGGCGATTGGGACTGTCACGCAACTTTGAAGCGTGCCGTCGGAGGCTGTGAGTACCACGTCTCCGGCGTCCCCTGCGCGGATGATGGCCAGCGCCTCGCCATAATATGTGTCTGTCTCGTCGGTGAGGAACCCGCGCTTATTGTACGGGCACCCGCTGCCAAGGGCGAGAAGGCTGCCGCCTGTGACGCCGACCTTCACTGTCCCCCGCTCCATCGGCTTTAAAAGTCCCTCTTCATCAGTGTATCTTATGCGCACGTAGAGGAGGTGATCCGGCGCTGCCTGGGCCGTCTCCGGCTCAAGGCGGAGCTCGGTCTCCTCACCGGCGGTGGTGAGGGTAACGCGCCCTGTCTCCTTCCTGTCGCCGTCAAGGGCGATTGCCGTAAGCTCGCCGTTTTCATAGGGGATTGAGAACTTAAAGCGGCAGTCGTTCCTCGCACCCTTGTCGCCCACCACCTTTCCGTTCAGCAGGAGCCTCACGCGTGACGCCCGGGAGTAGACCTCGACCTCGGCTGTGCGTCCCTCGCAGCCCCGCCAGGACCAGGTGGGCTCAGCGTCAGTCATCTTCCAGGCTGATGGGCTGTGCTTCTCCCCTGAGTGATTGACGGGCCGCACCGCGATAAAGGGCCCCTCCGCAGCCTCCAGAGCCACCCGGGTATACAGCGACTCGCCGAGGGGCTTTCCGGTAAGGTCTATGCGGCCTGAGCCCGAGGACACCCACCCGAGGCCGGCGTCAAAGCCTTCGGCGTCTTCCCCGTACACCCATGAGCCTATCATCACCTCTCCCAGGTAGTCCATGCCGGCCCAGACAAAGTCGCCTATGAGATGCGGCTCCTTCTTTGCAAGCTCCCTGAAGCGATAGGCGTCGGAGCAGAATGTCTCGCTGCCGAGGATGAGCCTGTTGGGGTATTTGCGCAGGTCGTGCTCATAGCGGTAAATGCCGTAGTTATACCCGGCTATATCCATCTGGGCAAAGGCGTCCCTCGTCTTCACATCGCACCCGTGGAGCGTCGCGCCGCGCTTCATGAACTCATCGCCCAGAAGTCCCGCGAGATTGTTGAAGAACTGACTTCCCACGGCCTTGTCCTTCGCCGGCTTTCCGTCCTGGCGCAGCGCCTCGGCGCGCCTGGCGTCCTTCGCGGCCTTCTCGTCGCTGTAAACGCCAAAGCCCATGGAGCTTAAGAGGTTAAAGAAGATATTTACCCCGCAGGTGACAGGCCGTGTGCTGTCAAGCGAGTGGAGATGCTCCGTCATCGCCCGGGTGAGCTCCACCCCCCTCTTCTGCGCCGTCTCGCTCACCTCGTTGCCGATTGAGTAGAGCACAACACTGGGGTGGTTATAGTCCTTGTCCACCATGTCCTCAAGGTCCTGACGCCACCACTGGGAGAAGTAGTCGACGTAGTCGTGGGCGGTCTTGTGGATATACCAGTGGTCGATATACTCATCCATCATCAGCATGCCCTGCCTGTCGCACTCGTCAAGGATGGTCTTTGAGCACGGGTTGTGGGCAGAGCGGATGGCGTTATAACCGTTCTCCCTGAGAAGACGCACCTTACGGGAGACGGCGTCCGGGTCGCACACAGCGCCCAGAAGGCCGTTGTCGTGGTGGATACATGCGCCGTTGAGGATGAAGCGCTCGCCGTTTATGAGGAACCCCCGCTCATCCCAGGAGATTGTGCGGATGCCAAATGTGCTCTCGGCTGTGTCGCCCTCAAATTCAGCGCGGCAGGTATACAGTTTCGGGTCAGCCGGGCTCCACAGCCCGGCGCCCGGGAGATCAAGCTCAAAGTTCACCGTCCCGACACTGTCGCCGGCGGCGGAGGCGATGACCTGCTCCCCGTCGAGGATCGTCACAGCGACCCTCCCTGTGCCCTCTGTCCGGACGGAGATGGCAACTCTTTCCGGGTCAAGGGAGAGCGTACGGATACGAAGACCGTTGGGCCCTATATAGCGCTCACCGCCTACCCACAGGCGCACAGGCCTGTAGATTCCGGTACCTGAGTACCAGCGGGAGTTTGGCTGGTCGGCGTTCCGGGCTATCACCTGGAGAACGTTTTCCTCACCGTCCCGCAGCTTGCCGGTGAGATTTACGTAGAAGTTGGTGTAGCCATAGGGGCGAAAGCAGAGCTTCTCGCCGTTTAGTATGACCTCCGCATTGCGGTAGACGCCCTCAAACTCCAGCAGCAGCGTCCTCCCCATAAGCTCAGGCGCTGGGGTGAATCGCTTCTCGTAGAGGTAATCGAAGGCCTCGTACCAGCCTGTGTTGGTCCCGCCCGGGGCCGTCGCGCTGCGCTGCTCATACCTTGCAGCGTCGTGGGGGATGCGCACCGGCTCCCCCGGGCCCGGATCATCCAGGTGACGGCAGGTCCAGCCGTCGACAAACGAAATTGCTCTCATGTGCGTATGACTCCTTCCAGTATTATTTAAGGCTTTAAAAAAGCTTTAAAGATCCATAGGGTTTGGGAAAGCAAAGGCCCGTCCCGTTTCCGGGGACGGGCCTTTAGACGTGTCAGATCTTTCTGAAGGCCAGCGCAATAGTGCCGATAACCGACAGCAGGTAGCCGGCAAGGCCCACGAAGGAGAGGTTCAAGGCCGTCTCCTCAGCGGCTGGGTAGTTTACGGGGATGAAGTAGACGTCGGCGGCCAGAGTCACACGGCCCAGCACGAACGCCGCAAAGGAGATTATGAGAAAGCAGCCGGCCAGGAGCAGCAGCCCGTCCCGGAGAACCGGCGCAAGGCTCCCGCCCTTAAAGGCGAAGACCGCAAGGGCCAGCTCCGCAGCGATGGTCAGGACGATGGGAGCGGCGTTCACCGAGGCGTTGGCCAGGTATCCTGTGAAGGATGTGACAAAATAGAAGACGAGGCCCACAAGGGCGATGACCATGATGATGAGGGAGTGAATCTTAGAGGTTGACTTCATTTTACCTTCTCCTCCTTTTTCCTGCCGCTGCCAATGAGCCAGCAGACGGCGCATGCGGCAGTCAGTATGCCTGAGCCCCAGATACCGACAGTGTAAAGCGTCCTCCACCATGTCCAGACGTTCACAACGTGTGTGCTGGAGTTCACTCCGTTCATGGCGGCGGAGTTTGCCAGGGCGTAGAGCAGATAGTGGAGGTCCTGCTTCACAGCCAGCAGCATCTCCCTGTCGCCCTTGAGCGCGTCCCCGGACCAGTAGGTGATGCTGGCGTCGACGCCGAAGCCGCAGAACGCTGTCGTCCCATAGAGAATTGACTCCTTGGGCGCGGCCTTGGGTGAAACTCCGGTGAAGTCGGTGACGTTGTAGCCCTTGAAGCCCCACTCGTCACGCATGATGTCGACCATGACGGCCTTGTTCGCGCTGGGCGCGACAGCGCCGATGCGGTTATAGGAGCTCATGACTCCGAGAGCGCCGACGGTGTAGGCTTCCTCGTCGTCGGCCATGGAGGCCGGCTTGCCTGCGCCGGTGAGCATCTGCTGGAGGTTTCGCAGCTCAAGCTCTCTGGCCTTCTGCTCATTCATGAATATGGCTATTCCGGAGCGGTTGATCTCCTGGTCATTGAAGGCTATGTGCTTCACGTTCACAAGGCACCCCTTGGACTGTGCGCCCTGGACGTTTGCGGAGCCTATGAAGCCGGAGAGAATGGGATCCTCTGAGTAGTACTCGCCCCCGCGCCCGTTCCAGGCGTGGCGGTGGATGTTCCCGCCGGGGCCTATCATGATGGGGAGGTTCAGAACTAAGGTGGACTCGCCCAGAATTATTGCTCCGTACTCATAGGAGAGCTCCTTGTTCCAGCTGTAGGCGAGGTTCTGAGGCGTCGTAGCCACCCTCGTACCGTAGTCGTAATCGGCCGCGTCCACGTACGCCGTGCCCTGGTACTGTCCCTCGGTCAGGTAGTGGGAGTCGGAGCCGCCGGGGCCGTCGTCTGCGCCGTACTGGAGAAGGCCGACGGAGTCGATGTTCTGGATGTTGTGGAAGGCGTTGGCGGCGAAGGTGAGAAATTCGTCCACCGTGGCCTTGTTAATGAGCTCATCCCACCTGGGGTCGTCGTAATCTGCGCCCTTGAGGTCATTGAGGGTGAGCGTGCTTGAGGTGTCGCCGAACACCAGGTCCGAGGTGTCGTCGGTTGTGCTTATGGTCTTGAGGTCGTTTTTGAGAAGGCGCGTGAGATTTGCGTCCGCCGTGAGGCCGGTGATGGTCTCGGGGAAGGTCCCGTCCCAGTCGGAGCGGCTGAGATAGGTGGCCGTTCCCGGGAGGAACGCGTTTATATCCATGGCGAAGTCCCCGTCGCTCAGGCGATTTGTTATCTCGACGCCGGTGGAGCTCACGGAGAAGGTGTCGGCGTCAACGTCGCCGGTCCACGTCCAGCTCCAGGTCTTGGAGGCGTCGCCGTCTGCCGTCATGCCGTCGGCTGTTGTCTTCCCCTGAGCGGCAAGGACGTTATTCAGTGCGTCGTGGGCGTCCTCGCCGATGGCAAAGTAGTATTCGCCGGGGTCCACAATAAACGTCTTGGCGTTCTGGTAGTCGTAGCTTGCCAGATTCGACATGTCCACCGTCATGGTTATGGTCTGGCTCTCGCCGGCTGCAAGGGTGTTTGTCTTTTCAAAGTCCATCAGCTGAATTGCGGACTTCTCCACCCCGTACTGCCTGTCGTAATCGGTGTAGGGGGCCTGAGCGTAGAGCTGTATTACGCTCTTGCCGGCGACGGAGCCCGTATTTGTGACAGTCACCGTCACCTCGGCTGTGCGCTTGTCGCCGTGGAGCACGACGTCGTCGAGAGTCTGCTCAAAGGTGGTGTAGGAGAGGCCGTATCCGAAGGGGTAGACCACCTCGTTTGAGTAGTCCCAGACACCGTCGGCTGTGGCGACGGTCCCGTCAGAGTTTGCGTATGTGCCGGCGGAGGCCTGGGAGCCGCCGTTGCCAAGGACGATGTCGGCGTAGCGCGTCTCGTAGTAGCGGTAGCCGGTGTAGATGCCCTCGCTCTCCACAAGGTAGGAGTTTACGGCGTAAACCGAGTCAAAATCGCCGGCGTTGGACCAGGGGATGTCGCCGAAGTTCATCATAGCCGGCGCAAGGGCGCTGTTTTTGGCGAAGGTGTCGCCCAGGTGCGCCGACGGGGAGATTGTGCCGTTCAGCACGTCTGCCACACCGTAGAAGCCGTAGGCTCCGGGGTAGCCTATCCAGAGAATTGCGTCAATCTCCGGGTCCTCGGCCAGATTGCCTATCTCCATGGGGTTTGTGGCGTTGATGAGCACGATGACCTTGTCAAAATTGGCCTTCGCCTCCTCAATTACCTCCATCTCCTCGTCGCTGAGGGAGAGAATATTGCCAGTCACGGTGTGGACACCGTCCGCAAGGCCCTCAGAGCCGGGGTAATAGTACGCGTTCTCCCCGCCTGGACGGCCAACGACGACGATGGCGGCGTCGGAGTACTCGGCGTACTGGGAGCTGTAATCGGGGTTCAGAGCCGCAAGCTCGGACATTGTGAGCTCGCACGGGTCGTCAAAGGCGGTTATGTCGGCGTAGGAGGGGAGAATTCCGCCTCCGAACTGCGGGGTAGTCCAGGTCTTGTCGGAGAAATATTTGGCGTACGCGGCCAGCATGGACGGGTTGAGCTGGAAGCCGCGCTCTGCGAATGCGTCAAAGATCTGCACTGTGGATTTGCCGTCGGTGACGCTGCCGCCCTCGTTTGAGTAGACAGGGGCATATGAGCGTATGCCCATGAGGGTGATCTTTGCGTTGGACGCAAGGGGCAGCGCGTCGTCGGTGTTCTTCAGAAGCGCATATGTCTCCTGGGACTCACGTATTGCAAATTCCCGGAGTCCCTCATACGCCTCGGCAGCTGTTTTGAAGCTCGATAGAAACGTCCAGGCGTCGGAGCCGTCCTCCGACTGCTCTGTTACCACCTGCTGGCTGCGCGTGCCGAAAAAGGCGTCGACACTGGTGCGGTATGACTCCAGAATGCTGGAGGCCACTAAGCTCACCGCCAGCAGCAGGGCAAACACCAGCGTCAGACCGCGCCACAAATTGGTTTTCCTTAACATTTTCATCCTCCTCGTTTATATGATAAGTCAGCTGCACCTGGAAACGCAACCAAAAATGCGTCCCCGCTCCCCATGATGTGCGCCACAAAAGAAATATGGCAGAACAGCCGCTTTGTGCTATTCTACCATATTGAAATGCATTACGCAAGGATTATTTTGCATTTTTACTCAACAAAGCCGCCGCTCACTGCCGCTTGCCATGCGCCAGACCACAGCCCTCAGAGCGCAGCGTACGCGCTGCAGCGGGACTATAGCTGCCATCCCCCCCTTCATGCAAGGCTCTCCTAAAATGGGGGGAGCTTAAAGGGGGGATGAGGTGCGCTGGGAGCTGAAGAGCGCGGGGAGCTGAGGATAGCTTATCGCTTTCTCAGGCGACCATTCTGTGGATGAGGGCCGCCATCTGGCTTCTTGCGAGGGGCTCCTGGGGGCGCAGCCTGTCGGTGTCGTCGCCCAGGACCACGCCGAGGCGCACCAGTGCGCCCATGGCCTCCACGGCGCCCGAGGAGACCTGGCCGCGGTCGACGAAGGGGAGAAGGTCGGCAGCTGTTCCGGGCTCCACGTCGCCGCTGAGTTTGAGACAGCGGTAGAGGTAGACGATGGCGTCCTCAAAGGTAATCGGCGAGAGCGGGCTGAAGGTGCCGGTGCTCTCGACGATGCCCAGGGCCTGGGCGGAGGCCAGGGCGTCATAGTAGTAGTCGGTCTCGTACACGTCCCGGAAGGTGCAGCTGTCGGCGGGGGCGAAGGTGAAGACGCGGCTCAGCATGAGGATGAAGTCCGCGCGTCTTGTAAGTCCCCTGGGGTCAAAGCCGTTGCCGTCGGAGCCCAGGAGGATGTTGTAGTAGCGAAGGAAGTCCACCGACTGGACAGCCCAGGTGTCGTTCTCCATGTCGTCAAAATAGGCGGACACGGTGGGCTCGGACACCTGCACTCTCACAGAGCCTGAGCAGGTGTTGCCGCTCGCATCTGTTGCCGTATAGGTTATGTACACAGCGCCGGAGGTCCTCGCCTTGGGGAGGAAGGATATGCGCGACACGTCAAGCAGCGCATAGCTTTTTGTGGAGGAGAAGTCGCTGTGCTGAATGGGCGATATGTAGTCAAGGTACAGCGTCCCGAGGGAGCTTGAGGGAGCGGAGAACCTGATGCTCGCAAGGTCATCTGAGAGGGCGTTCTCAAGGGCGGCGGAGAAATCGGCCGGGCGCAGGGACACCGCCGGCCCTGTGGACTCGTAATAGACGCTCTTGACGGTTCCGGCAGCCGTCACCGTCAAGGTGAGTGTGCCGCTGAAGCTTGTTCCGTGGACGCTCATGCCGGTGAAGGGCAGCTCAAGGCTCCCTGTGAAGCTTGACGAGGCCACAAAGTTCATGTTCTTCAGAAGACTGTAGGAGCCGGAGTAGTAGTACGCGGAGTTTAAGTATACACGGGTGTTGCTGTCGTTGGCGTAAAGGGTGCCCTGACTTGAGGTCGGCAGACTTGTGAAGCGTATATAGCTTAGCTCATAGCCTGTCTCGTCGTAGCTTGCGTCTGAGAAGTCCTCGGGGTCAAAGCGCAGCTTCTGGCCGCTCTTAAGCTCGTACTTTATGGCGGAGCCGGCCGGGGAGACTACAATCGTTATCTCGCCAGGGAAGGTGCTGCCGTGCACATCGTAGCCTGTGAAGGGGATCACAAGCGTCCCGTGGTAATCTGAGCTTGCGACGAAGTTTAGCTCCCTGAGGAGCCGGCCGCTGGAGCCGGTTCTGTAGTAGTAGGACGCACCGGTCACGGCTGCCGTCGTCCCTGCGTAAAGCGTGCCCTTGCTATAGTCCGGGAGCCCGTCAAGACGTATGCTGGAGAGGCCGTAGCCGGTTGAGTCAAAGCTCGCCTCGGCAAAGTCGTCCTCGTCAAAATACACCCGCTGCCCGGCCTTGACGGTGTAGGAGAGGGCCCCGCCCGTCACAACGGATATGAGCACTGTCCCGGAGAAGGTCCCGCCCCGGGTGTTGACGCCTGTGTAGACCAGGGTCACGGTCCCGTTATCGCTGCTTGTGCCGTTGGCGTAGAAGTTGAGGTTGCTTATGAGGTAGGTGGAGCCGGAGAGATAGTAGTTTACGCCGGTGGAGGCGCGGCTGTTGGACCCGTTGTAGAGCGAGCCGTAGGAGGTGTAGGCGATGGAGGTGAAGCGGATATAGTTAAGGCCGTAGCCCGTCTCGTCATAGCAGATCTGAGTAAAGTCGTCCTCATTGAGGTACACCTTCTCGCCTGTGCGGACAGTGTATGTTATGGCCGTATCCGTCCCGCCGGCGGGATTTGAGACCGTCATGCGTATGCTCCCGGAGGCAAGTCCTCCGGAGGAGTCGTACATGGTGAAGGATATGGTGAAGCTCCCCTCGAAGTTCTCGTTGGGGACAAAGGTGATGCGGTCGATTGTGGGGCTGTCGGTTCTGTAGTACCTCGTGTTGGCGTACACAAAGCCCTCGTATATGTCGGGGCTTGTGTAGTTATAGTAGAGAGTCCCGTAACGGGCGGCGGGAGGTGTGAAGAGGACATAGCTCACCGGGCGCCCGGTGGTGTTGTAGCAGTAGCTTGAGAAGTCCGCCGCCCTGAAGGACACGGACTCCCCCACCTTCACAGAGTAGCTTATCTCCGTTGAATTGCTCCGGGACACGGTGACGAGCACCTCGCCTGTGTAGGACTGCCCGTTCACAGCGTAGCCGGTGTAGGAGATGGTGGCGGTGCCGGTGAAATCGGACTTCGGCACAAAGGTGACGGTCTGGAGCGAGCCGCTGCCGGAGAGGTAGAACACCTGGGAGGTGGCGACGCCGGAGCCGGTGTCGGACTCGGACACATACCCTATGTAGAGCGTCCCCTGGCTCGGCGATACGGAAAGGTTCGTTATGTAGCTCAGAGAGCTCCCCAGCAGCGACTGACAGCCGCCGGTGAAGCTTGTTATGAGCGACGAGAAGCTCATGAGGCCGTTTGTGAGATAACCGTCGATGGACGCCGCCCTGTTGCGGACGATGGAGAGGCCGTAGCTCGCCTCGAAGGTGACGCCTTCATACGTGCCGCGGCATGTTATGGTGACGCTGCCCTCGGAGATGCCGGTGACGTAGCCTGAGGTGTTAACCGACGCTATGTCGCTGTTGTCCACTGTCCAGCGCCAGTCGGAGAGGGCGATGTTCTCAGCCGCGCCCGAGCGGGTTATACCCATCTGCATGCCGGCGCCGATCACAAGCTGCGTCCTGTTGTCCGGGGCCGAGAGCGTGACGCCGCCGACCGAGACGGATACTGTGGCCGACGCGTTCGGAGCCGCCTCGCCTCCAACGGTTACGGTCGCCGTTATGGTGGCATTGCCGGGCCCCACCGCATTAACAAGCACCGTCCCCTGCGGCGAGGTACAGGGGCTCGGGGTGGGGGGCGTCGTGCCGTCGGCTGCCGTCACAGTCGCGATGCTCTCGTCCGAGGTCGCCCAGTCGATGGAGTAATCGGGCACATCGGCGCTGTTGGGGTTACTTATGCCGACGGAGTAGCTTAACGCCTTTGTGCCGCTCCCGTTTAAGGTGACTGTCTCGGGCGTGAGACGGATGCCAAAGCTCATGCCGGGGGGTATTGTCGCCGTGCCGCCATCGCCGGTATCCTCCGTATCCCCGGTGTTGTCTCCTGCGTCGCTGCCTGTGTCACTGCCTGTGTCGCTGCTGTCGGCAAGGGCGGTGGGAACAAGCGCCATAATAAGCAAGAGCGACAGAAGAAAAGCGGAGAGCCGCCAGAATATTTTTTTCATTTACATAACCTCCTAACGGAAATTATTTTACCCGCACCTTCCAAAGGTCCCGGCCTTAACAAGACCTTCACGGAAACCGGCATAAAGACCGGTTTCCGTGACATTTTCTGTATCTTTCTATGGTCATCGGCCGTCCCAGGCGGGCGTTATCCAGACGGTGGGTACGGTCTCCCCGTCAACCGTCGTGAAGCTGACCGATACCGTCAGCGCCACGCCTCTCACGTTCTGGAACTGGTCGCACAGGTTCCCTCCGAAGGTGATGTAGGAGCCGTTGGGGACATGTTCAACCACAATATCAAGGACAAGGGTGTGCACACCCGCTTCGCCGTCGCTTCTCGGCGCGATAGTGCCGGAAGAGCCGGCGTAGACGCTCTGGATGAAGGGCTTGGAGCACGCCGCTATGAAGCCGGTGCCGGTGTCGCGGCTTAACGGGCCCAGGTCGATGCCGTAGAGGGTGGGTGGGCTCTTGGACTCGTCGAGGTAATAGAGGTTTTCGCTGAAGGTGAGGGATATCATACCGCTGCATGTGGTGGACTTCACCACACTGTCGCCGTCCTGACCGTCGGGGTCCATCACCAGCACCGACTGTATGGCGGTGACGATGGGCGGGTCCTTGTCCACCTTTGTGAGCGGGTATATGGCCCGGAAGGCGTCTGAGGAGCCTAAGGTGCTCCGGCCCACCGCCAGGAACGCGTACTGTGCCCGTTCGGACATCGTCATGTCCCCGCAGTCCACCTCCACTCTCTTGCCCACGTTCACGGCCAGGTCATGGCCCACGCCGATGACGCGCCCCGCCGTGTCCACCGACGTGCCCCGGATGTAGTCGGCAAGCTGGTTTTTGTAGCTCGTGCTGGCGAATTTGTCAAAGACCGTGCCCTCCGACGTGCCCCCGCTGCTGACGACGGCGCTTGTGCCAAGGGCCTGGAGGACCGTGAGGGTTGAGTACTGCTCAAGCTCCGCCTCCTCAGCCGATGTGAGGTCAGTCCTTATCACGTCGGTGCTAATAAACTGCTTTGTCAGCAGGTCGCTTAGCTGGCTTGAGTTGTAGGAGACGACAAGGTAATCGACCACCGCGTCCCGGTCGCTTGTTATGTAGACGGTGGGGTTTGACATGTCAAGGGTTATGACGGGCCTTGACACCTCGTCAGTCTTGAACTTATAGAGCATGACCTGCTCTGAGTATATAGGCCCTGTGCCCTTTATGACGAAGTAGGCAAAGTACTCCGTGTTCGCGTGCAGATCCGACACCGTTATGGGCACGGCGCCCGTCCCCACCGCCACGTTCCCGCTCTTTATGCTGTCGTTGCCGCGGAAGGAGGGGGTGTGTATGTTGCTGGGCGTGGGCTGGGTCACAAGGAAGAGCTCCGTGGGGCTAAGCTGCTCCTTATCCCCCGTCTGGGCGCCCTCGACGGGTATCATGGTGGGGATGTCCGGGTTGTCGTAGCTCACATTCACGCCGTTTTGCTGCGTCACCACGTCCCCCGCGGGGGCCACGACGTAGTAGACTGTTCCGGGCCTGTCAAGAAGCACCGTCATCTGTACGCTCGAATCCCCGGTCTCAAACGTGGGGAAGCCGCTCATGAACACAGGCGGGATGGTGTCGGTGAAGGGGGCTGTTATGGTGTAGTTGGCAGGGGAGCTTATGTCCTCCAGGGCGGCGCCCTGGGCGGTGAGCTCGGCAAATTTATCCTCCGTTATATCTGTGGCCAGGCTCAGAAGTCCGTTATTTGAGCCCGACACCACCGAGACGTGGAAGCGTACGCTCTGGCTCCAGGTGGCCCTCACGGAGTTCTCCTCAAGCTTCGTTATGTGTATTGCGTACTGATACACCGTGTCCTCATCAAGGCTTGGAAGATCCGGGAACGGGCTTGTGGGCTCAAGGCCGCGCCTGGTGTAGTAGAAGCTCTGACCCATGAACTCACCATCGTAGCTCGCGTCAAGGGTGGTCTTGCCGGAGCCCGGCATCTTCTCCCAAGCCGTTGTTCCGTCCTCCGTTACGCATCTCCGGTACACGTCAAAATCTATGGACGTGTCAGACCAGATTATTATGTCGAAGCTTGTGCCCTCGTCGGACTTGCTGGTGGAGACAGGCGTCAGCGAGAAGGCCACGTCTATGGTGTTAAGCTCCTCTGCCCTATCCTCGGTAAGCGTCTCGCTGCCCACCGTGTCGCCGGTTTTATAGTAGGCGAGATCCGTCTCGTTTACGTCCTTTATGGCCACAAGCGCGGAGATGGTTGTAAAGCGAGGCAGCTTCGTCACACCCATGAGGTTTTTAGCCGATGAGGTGTCGGCTATGTCCTCAATCTGGAAATAGTAGGTGCTGCCGCTGTTGAGGCTCAGCGCCGGGAGCATGTCGTCCGGGTCGTCCTCGCTCACAACCGAGCGGAACGTTATGCTGAGCTTCGCGTCCACATAGGACAGCACGGCGTTTCTGTAGTCTATCACCCAGTCACCGGTGTCGCTGTCCGACGTCCTCTCCGCCACGACCTGGGGGTTGCCGCTGCCGGTGTCGTTGTAGAAGAGGATTGTCTTGCGCAGCGCCTTTGCAAGGGTGTTCTTCGCCTCCTCAATGGCGCTCTCAGAGCCCGATGCCCTCGCCGCCTCCACCGCGTCATACAGGTCAATGAGGCGCTTGTTTGTGGAGGCCTGGAGCACGTTCTCGCTGAAGGTCACGGTGACGTCCGTGTCGGCGTAGGGGACGTCGGTGTTGGTCCCCTCGTAGCGGTTGAAGGACTGGGACGCGGTGGGGGGCTCCTTGTCCTCTGTGCTGGCCGTGAGCTTCTGTACCGCGGCTGAGCAGTTGCCGGCTGAGTCCTTGGCCAGATAGTAGATGTCATAGGAGGTCTGGGAGGTGAGCGACGAGATGGTGAATGATGTCTCCTTCTCCGCCTTGGCGCTTACCTTTCCGCTCTTTACGCAGTTAAGTCCCGCCATGACCTGCACCTTGGCGTACTGGGAGTCGAGAGGCTCGGTGTCGCCCTCGGTGTCCTCCGCAGGCTTCGGGTACTTGGAGCCGGCCAGGACAGCCACCCAGTAGACGGTGCACGCCTCGTCCATGGTGACGGTGAAGCTTATGGAGGTCGCCTTCACTCCGCTCACCACGGGCTCTGTCAGAAATACAGGCGCAGTCCTGTCGGGCATGGTGAAGGTCAGCTTCTTCACTGCGGAGTTCTTGCCGTTGTCGGCGTCGCTTAGCATGATGTAGAGGTCGTAGGACTCAAGCTCGTTTAGAACGCGGTTATTGACATAGAAGTACTCAGGGGTGTTGCGCACAGCGTATATCTTCCCGCTGCCGTAGTTGCCGTCAAGCGCACCGGCGCGGAAGTCCTCAGCCGAGGGCGCGGAGCTCCCCTTCGGGAATAGAGCGTAGTAGATGTAGCAGCTCTTTGTCGTCATCACGGCTGCCTGTGCGGAGGTCTCGGTGTAGAGGCTTATCTCGGGGTACCCCGTCGCAAAGCCGGGCGTTGAGCTGTCCGTGGTGGAGAAGGATATGACCTTCACAGCGCTGGCTACGCCCCTTGCGTCCACCATCACGGAAGAGAGATAGTAGCTCCCGCCGGCTGTGAGGCCGGTCACCTTGGCTGTCTGCTCCGTGTCCGACGCGGTTATCTTAACAGAACCACTCTTTTTTATGGTGGTGCTTGTGGAGGAGCCGTTTATGAGCTCGTTCTCACTGACGGACCCGTCGGTGGTGGAGCTTATGGCCCAGTACACCGTTCCGCTCTTGTTTGCAGCAAAGACGAGAGACGCGGTGGTGGAGGCTATGTCCTCAACAGCCGGATAGCCCGAGAGGAGCCTTGGCGTTGAGGATGACTCCTGGGCGAGAGTGTTGTCCATCGTCGTCCCCGCAATGCTGGCGGTGATGCCGGGCCTTATGTTGATCGTGTCCGGCAGCATGGTTGTTGAGGAGCCGGTCGTCGTCACATTGAGCTCCTTTATGTCGCCGTTGCCCAGAACTGCCGTGCCGGTGTCCAGGTTAACCTTGTTTGCAGTGGTGTTGAAGTCCAGCGTGAGGGTGGAGCCGGCGGCCGTCTCGTCCATGGTCACCGTCTGCACTGTGCCTGTGGACACAAGAAGCCTTGCGCCGGGCGTCAGGTTAAGAACGTCCTCAAGGTTCCCCGAGAGAGTGAACCTTGCTCCCTGGTCCCCGTCCAGCACTATGCTCTTAAGGCCCTGCCCTGAGGGGGATCTGTCCTGAATGTAGGCCTCGGTGCGGACGGTGGTGCTGTCGATGGTAGTGTCGCCCTCGGTGCGGATGGACATGTACTGCCCCTTCATGTTGTCTATTATAAGGCCTGACGCCGTGGTGTTAAGAAGCACAACGCTGTCCTCCCCGGCCTCGGCCTCGCCGGTCCCGGCGACGACTATGTCGCCTAAGACGGTCACGTTGTCAAGGGTCACCCCGCCAAGGCCGAGGCCCCCGCTTATGTAGAGGTTCCCTGTGACAAGGGTGTCCTTTAAGGTGGCGTTGGAGGCGCTTATTGTCACGTTCCCGGAGACCACGTCAAGGGACGTGACGCCCTCGTCCTGCACAAGCTCGCCGATGGCCCTGCAGAGCATTATGGCGACCTCGCCGCGGGTCACGTAGTTCAGCGGGCGGTAGGTGTTGTCGCTGTACCCCTCTATGAGGCCGGCCTTGACCGCCGGCTCCACATATCCGCGGCTCCAGGCGCTGAAGCTGCGGCTGTCATCAAAGTAGGTGTTCTCCCCTGTGACCGGCTCCATGCGCATGTTCCGCGCCAGCATCACCAGCACCTGCTCCCTTGTGAGCACACCGGAGGCGTCCGCAAGGTTGCCGGGGACACCGGTAAAGTAGCCGGCGTTGTAGGCTATGGCTATGTCGTCGGCATACCACTGTCTGCGGTCGTCGGGGTTTATGTCGGAAAACGGGACGGGCCCCACCTCGTCGTAGCCGTAGGCGCGGTTCACCATCGACACGAACATGGCGCGGGTGCACGCAGCCTCAGGCTCAAGTCCGCCGTCGCTGCCAAGGAGGATGCCCATGTTGTAGAGCTTCTCCATGTAGGGGTCGGCAAAGGAGGCGGCCTGGGCGACAGTTGTCACCGACGGGACAAGCGCCGCAAGCAGCGCGAAGGCCAGCGCAAGCGCCGTGAGCCTCTCCAGCCATCTTTGTTTCCGATTCTTCATTGCTTCTCCTTTCCGGCCGGCGGACTTATAAACGGGCGATCGCCCGCGTCTGTGCCCGATCCAGGCCATGCGGAATCTCTGTCCTGCGCTCTCCCGCGCCCTCCGCCAGGCGCCTTCGAGTGGATCTGGACGCTGAATACCGCCGCCCTCATGACGGTCTCCTCGTCGTTTATCATATCTATGAATCTGGCGGCGTAGAAAATCCCGCGGCCCGTGTCGGGGCCCGTGCGGAGTATCTCGCAGGTCAGCAGCAGCGGGCCGTCAAGGGTTATGGGTATTACTATCTGGCACCGGTCCCCTTTTTCAAGATGCCGTTGGCTTAGAAAGGCTATGCCGCTGCAGCTTAGATTGTCCGAGAGCACCTTTGCCCGGCCTCCGGACTCGGGATATATGTATGTGGTGAAGGACACCGGGACCCTCAGGTTTCTTCGCACGTCCCGGCCCAGCTTCCGGAGCGGCTCAAGCACCACAAGCCTCTCGCGCTGGAAGATCACGCGGCCGAGATATACAGGCAGCTGCATATCAACGGGGACGGCCTGGATCATCTCCGCCTCCGCCACGTCCTCCGCAAGGCCCTGGGTGATCCTGAACTGAAGGTTGTCCTCATCATCGGGATTTTGAAGCTCACCGCGGGCGATCGTCACGGAGTCCTCGTCCATGAGAAGATAGGACTCGCCTGAAGCTTTCATAAGATTCCTCCTCGTCCCTTAAAGCTTAAAGCCAAAGCCAAAGAGCTGGCGCCTTAAGCTTTCAGGTCGGATTTTCAGATTCCTCCCGGGATTTTCGCCCGGACGGATCGAAGTTAAGAAAGTAAACGTAGATATCCACTATGGCCCTGTAGAGCTCAGGGGGTATCTCCTGGCCCAGCTGAAGCTGAGTGAGGATCGTGGCAAGGGAGTCGTCCTCGTAGACGGGAATCCCGTTCTCCTGCGCCACTGTGACGATCTTCTCTGCGAGGTACCCCATCCCGGAGGCGACTACCACAGGCGCTGCGTCATCCGGCCCATACTGCAGCGCCACAGCCCGCTTTTTTCCGCGGGACGATTCAGACCCTGACATTTACTCCGCTAGCCCCCCCGAATATTTTTGGAAATACGTCGGACACGGCCACGGGCCGCGCCATTGCTCCGACCTCAACCTGAGCCACCTTAAGGCCGTCGGCCGCAAGTATATCCCCGAGCGCCGTTTTGAACTGGTCTGTGAACTGCGCAAGCTCCTGCGGACAGGCCACCGACAGCGAAACGCCCGTGTCCCTGCGGGAGTCAATCAGCACATCGAAGGCCCCGAGGGACTGAATGTCCATCTTGATGAGAACCCGCAGCACGGGCTCACCGCCCCCGCCGCGGCTGTCCCGCTCGGCGTCCGGGTCCACCCAGAGTTCCGAGAACATGAGGTTCCCGTTCCAGTTTAGTGGGAGCATCACGTGGTTTACCGGCATGTACACGCTCTCATTTATGAGCAGCGCCGTGAGGATGTTCTGAAACGCCTCCTGGGCCGATGCGCCGCCCTCGCCCCGGAGCGCCCGCCCGGTGAGCTCCGCGAGGGTGTCGGCGAAGCTGTTTGAGGAGGCGGCGCGTGTAAAATCCGTATCCTTAAGGAGCCTCATGAGCTCGTTATCCCCCAGCTCCCCCAGCTCCCGGGGCAGCACCCCGTTTGCCGCAAGGTGCCTGAGCGACTGGAGAAGTCCCTTCTCGGAGCCGTTTTCGTATCTTGCCATGTCGAGAGTCAGCATGGAGAGCAGGGATCTTGCCCTGCCGTGGTCGTGAGTCATGGACACGTATTTTGCGAGCGTGGGAAAGAGCTGCTCACGCAGCAGCTTAAGATTCCCGGCCCTGTCGCCGGCTGCGACGCCGTTCTGGAGCTCCGCCAGAAGCTGGCTGAGCATCCCCGACCAGGGAGACGGGAGGGAGTCCGACATCTCCTCCACGGTGCCGAGGAGCTTCCCCTCAAGGTGCTCCGTTGAGGAGAAGTCGCTGAATCTGCGGAGAAACTGGAGAATGTCCGACTTTGTGAGCTCCGATGAGCTTTTGAAGGCAGAGCGCAGCACCTCGAACAGCGCCCCGCCGAAGCGCGAGCCGCTCTCAAGCTGATTGCGCAGGAAGCTTAAAAGCTGCTCCTCGTCCATGCTGAGAAATTCAAGAAACCCGGACATCGCCTCGGCAAAGCCGGAGCGGATGCCGGAGGTGACCTGCGTGGCCTCGCCCATGACGCGCATGAAGGTGGAGGGGAGCTCCCCCGCTCCGCGCAGCCTTTGCAGGAAGGTCATGAAGTTGGACTCGTATCTTGCTGCGTTCGCCGCGTCGCCCGTGTCCTGCCGCTCAGGGCGGTTGTCGGGCCTTACGACGCGGTTCGGGTCCACTATGTTCTGTACGGTTGTATCCCCCGGGGGCGGCGTCGTCACCCGGACGGGAGTCGGTTCATAGCCCGGTACCGGATTGGTCGGTCCCAATAGTCCCGGCATCTCGGCGTTCACTCCTTTCATCTGTCCGGCCCCTGGGGAGGACAAATCATTTTCCCCAGTAAAAAACTGTTACAGGCACTTAACTTCTGAACAGAATTGCCGATGTAAAAAAAGAAAAGCGGGGGCCTTCTCTGTTAGTCTATCAGAATGATCGAGGGGATCCACAGGAAAAGGCGGAAGCGTTCCGCAGGGAGCTTAAGTGCCGGACTCCGGCGCGGAACATAATCCCGGCGCAGAGCATGGCGCAATACAACAGGAAGCGCACTTGCCGGGCCTTACGGAAATTGCGTTCGCTTAAGGACGCATTTTCGCAGATCCCCTGAAAGGCGGCCTTCTCACAATAAAAAGCTGAGGTGGAAATTAAATGGGTATGGGCAACGATATGCTGGAAGCGTATTTGTTCGAGATGCACTCCCTTTTAGAGCAGCTCGACGATCTCGTGCTTGCCGCCGAGAAGGCCGGAGCGTTTTCGCAGGATGACGTGAATGAGATCTTCCGCATCATGCACACGTTCAAGGGTTCCTCCGCCATGATGGAGTACAATACTCTCATGACGGTGGCGCACCGGATAGAGGATCTCTTCTTCGTAATCCGGGACAAGACCATGGAGGTGGTCTCAGAGGAGCTGCGCCCGCAGCTTTTTGACCTCATCTTCCAGGCGATAGATTTCTTCCGCGGGGAGATAGACAAGCTGGAGAACAACGAACCTCTCACAGCGTCTATCGACAATTTGGTGGATAAAATTAATAGCCTTTCCTCTAAAATTTCAGGGGATGCAGCCGAGGAGCCGGAGCAGGCATCGCCTGAGGCCGCGCCGGAGGAGTCTCCGGCAGATGATATGGAGGCGGCGTTTGGCAGCGCCGAGTTCCCCTATGGGCTCCACGTGCTCTTTGACGAGGGGTGCGGGATGGAGAATCTGCGGGCAATGATGCTTGTAAACGCGGTGAGGGACTTCTGCGACGAGAGCAGGTTTGACTTCTACCCGCCCGACATTCAGCTCAATCCCGATACTGCGGCGTTCATAGTTGAAAACGGGTTCTTCTTCCGCTTCGCCTCCCAGGACGACAGGATGAAGGCCGTGTCGGCGGTGAAGGACAACGGAGCGGTGCGCACCTACCAGAACTTTGACTATACGCCACCCGCGCAGGAGGAGAGCGCTGAGTCCGTGGCTTCGGCGCAAAGCGCCGCGGGAAGGCCCGGCGCTGCGGGGGGCACGGAATCTGCCGCCGCTCAGAGCGCCGCAAAGCAGGCCCACGCCAAGGAGAGCCTTATAAACGTTAACCTCTCAAAGCTTGACTCGCTCATGGCGGTGGTGGGGGAGATAATCATCACCGAGGCGCAGGTCACGGCCTCGCCGGATCTTAAGGGCCTTAAGCTTGACAACTTCAACAAGGCCGCCCGGCAGTTACGGTCCCTCACTGATACGCTGCAGGACGTGGCGCTTTCGCTGCGCATGGTCCCTGTGGCCAGCACGTTCCAGAAGCAGAGGCGGATTGTGCGGGACATGTGCAAGAAGCTGGGCAAGGATGTGGAGCTTGTGCTGGAGGGGGAGGACACCGAGGTGGACAAGACGATAGTCGACTCCATCGCAGACCCCATAATGCACATCGTCCGCAACTCCATGGACCACGGAATCGAGGAGAGCAGCGCCGAGCGCGTGGACGCCGGAAAGCCGGCTGTGGGCAAGATCGTTCTGTCGGCACGTCAGGCCGGCGGCGAGGTGGTCATACAGGTGACGGATGACGGACAGGGAGTGGACGACGACAGAGTGCTCCAGAAGGCCTTGAGCCAGGGCCTTGCCGCTCCGGGCGTTGAGTACTCCCACAAGGAGATATTGAACTTCCTTCTCATGCCGGGCTTCTCAACGAACGTTGAGGTCACGGAGTACTCCGGCAGAGGCGTGGGCATGGACGTTGTGAAGAGCAATGTGGAGAGCGTTGGAGGCACGGTGTCCATAAGCAGCGAGCGGGGCAAGGGCATGACGACGACGCTGAAGATACCCCTCACCACATCCATCATGGACGGCATGGACGTGGCCACAGGCGGCTCCATATTCACCGTGCCGCTCTCGGATATACGGCAGATAATCCGCGTCACAGACAGTCAGGTCATCCAGGACGCGTCCCGGGGCGAGATGATAAAGATAATGGACAGCTTCTACTCCATCGTCCGGGCCAAGGAGTTTTACAGGCTGGACTCCGGCGTCGACTCGTTCGACGAGGGAGTTCTGCTGTGGGTGGGCTCCGGCGACAACTCCTTCTGCCTGTTTGTGGACGAGCTTATCGGCGAGCAGCAGGTTGTGGTGAAGCCGCTGCCGAACTATATGAACAGCTTCGGCATAAAGGACTTCGGCATCGTCGGGTGCAGCGTTCTGGGCGACGGGAGCATAAGCCTCATTCTGGACGTGGCCAACATCCACGAAGCACAGCGCATGTGAGCATTGAAGAGAAAGGGAGAGTAGACTATGGCTGAGGAAAACGAGCTTTTTGCCAGGACAGACGAGCTTGACATTGAGAGCGCACTTTCCGACGATGTGCGCGACACCGACGAGGACAACTACCTCATATTCCGCTCAGACGGCATCCTCTACGGGGTGCGGGCGGACTATGTGAACGAGATACTTACCGAGGTCGCCGTGACGAAGATACCCATGACCCCTGAGTACGTGAGAGGCGTGATAAACCTCCGCGGGCTCATCCCGCCCATCGTCGACTTCCGGCTGCTGCTGGGGAGAATGCCGGCGGATGACCTCTACTGCGCCATAATTCTGAATATTGAGGGGACGACCATCGGCATAATGGTTGACGACGTGGACCAGATGGTGGCAATACCCAAGTCCATAGTGCTGCCTGTACCTACCCAGCGCGAGCAGAAGCTGGTGTGCGGGATGTGCACTGTGCCGGGCAGCACCAGTACCGTGATGCTCATGGACGCCTCAGCGCTGCTCCACGTCCAGTAAAGGAGACGCCATGCCTAATGAGACCGACGCGCTTGGCAATCTGCTCATTTCTGACGCGGATTTCAACCGTCTTGTGAAATTTGTCCGTGAAAATTACGGAATTGACCTCAGGCAGAAGCGCCAGCTCATCACAAGCCGCCTGGGCGGGACTGTGAAGAGCAGGGGCTTTGGAAGCTTCAGGGAGTACGTGGACTACCTGCTTGCCAGAGGCAACGGGGACGACATAAACCAGCTTCTCTCAAGGCTCACCACAAACTACACCTACTTCATGCGTGAGACGGAGTCCTTTGACTTCTTCACAAAAACCATCCTCCCGGAGATAACAAGAAAGCACGAGAGGGACAAGATACTGGCTATCTGGAGCGCGGGGTGCTCCTCGGGGGAGGAGCCCTACAACGTGACCATGTACATGCTAGACTACCTGGGCGCCAAGGCCGCCGCATGGGACACGAGGATGCTGGCCACGGACATATCCATGGAGGCGCTGTCAAAGGCCCAGAAGGGGGTCTATGAGCTGCCGGACACGCTCCCGGCCAAGTGGAAGAGGGAGTATTTTACCCCGGCTGCGGGCGGACACTTTGCCGTGGCTCCAAAGGTGAAGAACAACGTCATGTTCCGCCAGTTTAACCTCATGGACCCGATACAGTTCCGGAGAAAGTTCGACGTCATCTTCTGCCGGAACGTCATGATATACTTTGACCAGCCCACTAAGAAGGCGCTGGTGGAGCGCCTTTACGACGCAACGCAGCCGGGCGGCTATCTCATCATAAGCCTCTCGGAAAATCTGACGCCCGACGCACCGTTTAAGCGGGTGGCGACGTCTATTTTTCAGAAAATCTGAGCTCAGGAGGTCATTGGATGGCTGTTATCGGGAGAAGAATACGTGTGCTTGTGGTTGACGACTCGCTGGTCGCCCGCAAGGTCATAATGGATGGCTTCTCGGAGTATCCCAATATCGAGGTTGCAGGCTACGCTATCAATGCAATTGACGCGAAAAACAAGGTGAAGGTCTTAAGACCCGACGTCATGACGCTGGATGTCCAGATGCCGGGGATGACCGGACTTGACCTTTTAAAACAGCTGCTCCCCCAGAACCCACTGCCGGTGGTGCTTGTGTCGTCGCTGAACCTGGGCGTCTTCGACGCGCTGCACGCAGGGGCTGTGGATTTTGTGCGCAAGCCGGACGGGGAGCAGAATACCGAGACATTCATAGCGACTTTAGCGCAGAAGGTCATGATAGCCGCCCAGGCCAGGGTGCAGAGGCCCGCCGCCGAGACTCCGGTCTCACCGCTGGGGCCGCTGGGGGCCAGCGTGGCAAACAGGTTCGTCATAGGCCTGGGCGCGTCCACGGGCGGCACCGAGGCGACGCTGGAGGTCATGAAGCGTCTGCCGGAGGATATACCGGGGATGGTGGTCGTTCAGCACATGCCCCCGGGCTTTACGGCGATGTACGCCGACAGGCTGAACAGGCTCTGCAAGATGGAGGTGCGGGAGGCCAAGGACGGGGACGACATACGAAGGGGCCTTGCCCTTGTGGCTCCGGCTGACCTGCAGTGCCGCGTGATGCGCACACCCTTGGGCGGGTACAAGGTCAGCTGCAAGCCGGGCGAGCGGGTGAGCGGGCACAGGCCGTCGGTGGATGCGCTCTTCCAGTCCATGGCGGAGGTCGTCAAGTGCGGGATGGTGGGCATCATCATGACCGGCATGGGACAGGACGGCGCGCAGGGTCTGCTTCAGATGCGCCAGAAGGGCGCTTACACCATCGGACAGGACAAAGAGACAAGTGTTGTATACGGCATGCCGGGCGTCGCAAACGACATAGGCGCGGTCATGGTCCAGGCCGGATGCAAGGACATAGCGGGGGTGCTTCTCAGGTACCTTAAAATGAAACAGTAAGGCCGGAGCCGTTTTCACCTGTTGAGAGGCCCGCCGCGGTTCCGGCGCAAGCCTCTTCCGCAGCCGGCCTCTCGCATTTGCAGTGCGCGGCGCTTCTAAGGCGAGGCGTAAGGTGAGGCTTAAGGTGAGACTTAAGGCAGGGCTTAAGGCAGGGCTTAAGGCAGGGCTTAAGGCAGGGCTTAAGGCAGGGCCTGAGGCGGGACTTGAAAAGGGCCTTAAGCTCCCGGCCTTATGCGGGCAGTTACTTAGCCAGGCCCGGCAGCGAGGGCCAAATTGCAAACAAACTCCCGGAGAGCTATTAATTTATTTTAAGCCCGGCCGATAAAAATAATGAGCATCAAGCCGCGGACTGAGACCTGAAGCACAAAGAAGGGGGAGGACCCTATGATTATTTCCGCAACCGGCAATTACAACAAACTCCAGGAGACCGCCTGGCCGCGCAGCGCCCAGACGTACTCCGCCGAGGCGCACCCCGCAAAGGCCGCAGCCACCGGATCCGCACAGCGGTTTGACGAGATACTGATCTCCTCAGCGGAGACGGCGGCGCATGGCATGGACACGCGCTCGCTCACAAGCCGCCTCGCAAACGAGGTGCGCACAGCCACAAGCTCCAGCGACGTTGCAAAGCTCCGCGAACAGGTTCAGAGCGGGACATACGAGGTGGAGCCCATGGAAATCGCCCGTAAAATGCTGCTGCTGGGGGTGGTCTGAGCGTGGAGGATCCCTATCAGGAGTATTTTTCATTTCTGGAGAAGCTGGGGGACAGACTTGACCGCCTCACGGCCATAGCCAGGGAGAAGACCGACGCTGTGCGCCGGGACGACATAATAGGCGTTGAGAGCTGCATGAAGAGAGAACAGGCGCTCAGTCTGGAGCTCAGGACCATGGACAGGCAGCGGGAGCAGCTGCTGGCGAAGCTGGGCATGACGGGAGTTCCGCTCTCGGGACTTGCGGACAGATGCCCTGTGGACATACGCGCCAGGGCCCGGGCGGCCCAGGAGAAGCTTCAGAACAGGTATAAGATATACAAGGCGGCGTCGCAGACGTGCCGGACGACGCTGGAGTGCAATCTGCATATGTTTGAGAAATTCATCGCGGAGGACCAGAGAAGCGGCGCGAACAACGGTCTTACAGATTTCCGGGCGTGACGGGAGAAAGGAACGAGCAATGAGCACTGTTTCCACATTCGGAACATTTACAACGATAAAGCTTGGAATATATGCCGCATCCAGGGGCATAACGGTGACCGGCAACAACATCTCCAATGTCAACACCACGGGGTACACAAGGCAGCAGCTGGATCAGGCCAGCATGTACACGGGCGGCGCTGACAGGTATGTGTCGTCCTACGACGTGAGAATCGGGGGCGGCGTGCTGGTGAGCGGCGTGTCCCAGCTGCGGGACCCGTACCTTGACATACAGTATCGCACGGAGCAGTCCAGCGTCGGCGCCTATGAGGCCAGACAGGAGGGCCTCACTAGGCTTTCGCAGGTCATAGACGAGGTGTGCAAGGGCGAGGACGACGGCGGGATCATGGAGGCGCAGTTCAATGACCTCATGGAGCAGCTGTCAAACCTGGTTACAAGGGGCGCGGGGGTCAAGGAGTATGACACGCTGGTGAGGACCTCGGTGGAGTCGCTGTGCAGCAAATTCCAGATGTACGCCTCCCAGCTCCAGACGGTGTGGGACAACCAGGAGAGCCGCTTCAAGCAGGATCTGGACGATGTAAATTCAATACTGAAAAGCATCCGCAACTTAAATGAGCAGATACGCCAGGCCAACCTCTACGGCTCCGACGCGCTGTCATTGAAGGACGAGCGGAACAATCTCATAGATGACCTCTCAAAATACATGAGGATCAGCGTCATATACTCAACTGAGGACGTGGGCGACACAAAGGGAGTTGAGAAGCTGACCATAAAACTTGACGGGGACGACACCGTGAACACCGGCGCCAACACCGCGACGCTGGTGGACGGCATCTACTGCACCCAGTTTTCAATCCGCCAGGTCCCCGTGACTGACGAGAACGGGAACGTCCTCTATGTAAAGGACGACGACGGGAATTTCGTGCTTGACGAGAACGGCGACCCCATCATGCAGATGCAGGACAGCGAGAACTTTGACCTTGATATGACGCCGCTTGTCGACAGACGGGGCAAGATCGAGATAGCCGGAGTCACCCGCCAGCTCTACCGCCCGCCGGATCCCAACAACCCGGACGAGACGCTGGACCCGCCCAAGTACACAAGCCGCGAGGAAGCGGAGGCGGACATGCCGGAGACGACGGTGGTGAACGGCCTGCAGCTGAGCTATGAGATCATATCCCAGCAGGAGGAGCAGGACCCGTTTGTAATCGGGCTTAAGACCACGTCGGAGGCGGTGCAGTATATACCGGATGGGGCGTCGGGCCCGGTAAAATACAGCACCCAGGCTGACGCTGAGACGATAATATCCGGCCTTCCCACCGAGGGCGAGGACGGCGAGACATATAACTATGAGGTGAGGGGCAGCGACAGCAGCGGCTGGTACATATACCGCTCCACAACCCAGGTGCAGACGGAGTTTGACTCCTCAAGAGAGGCGCAGAACGCGCTGAGGGATCTGGGCGGGGCGCTCCCCGAGGGCGTCACGCTGGAGGAGAACGAGTCAATAAGCTATGAGGTGGTCAAGAAGAACGGCAAGTTTGTCATAGAGGCCACCAAGACGGCGGAGTACTACCGCATACGGGAGGTGCAGGAGGTTCTCAGCACCCCGGTGGAGCTTAACGACAACACGCTCTACGGCGCTCTCCAGTCCGAGAGGGAGCTGCTGGTTGAGAAGGGCGAGTACACCGACGTCTCCGTCCTGGCGGACGACCCCAACGCGGCCTCAAAGCGGGGAATACAGTATTACCAGAACGCCCTTGACGCTCTGGCTAATAAGGTCGCGGAGGTTATGAACACCTGCAACGGCGTGGAGAAGGTGACCACCACGGGGATAGAGGAGGTGGAGTTTGAGGCGCCGGTGAAGGCTATACAGTGCTTCACACCCGATGGCTCCCCCATTGAGGTCCAGGACCCGCTTGACCCCGACAACCCCGACGCCACAGTGGAGCTCTATCTCAAGGTCGCCCAGAAGGGGGACGGACTGTGGTACATCCTGTGCGAGGATGAGACGCCCCTTGAGGGGGAGGATCTGCTTGTGGGGGGAGACGGCGTGCTCCCGGATGACCGCGCGGTCACTCTTACGGAAGATCAGCTTAAGTACTTTGCAAACATGGTGTCTGATGGGGAGGGCGGATATGAGGAGGCCGGAGAGGAGCTTCACGGGATTGAGCTTCAGCTCTCGGACTTCCCCGAGACGGACATAACCATGTACAAGGATGTGGAGACGGTGAGCGAGTGGGTGGAGAAGACCACCACCGTCTGGGAGAAGACGGACCCTGACGGGAAGGGCGGCGTGCTCATAAGCAACGACAGCAACAAGGACACAGCTGAGGGCATCACAGCCTCAAACATATCGGTGTCCAACAGCTGGGCCACGAACAGGCTCCAGATAGTGCAGTCCTTCACCTCGGATAACTCCACCGCCAACGACAACTACCAGCACCTGCTCACCCAGATGGACTCCGGAACTCACTATTTCAAGCCGTCGGACACCGGGTTTGACAATGTGTTGAACCCCGATGTGGCATACTACAGCGGCTCTCTCCAGGGCATGCTCACCAACATGAATGAGCAGCTGGCAAACGACCTCATGGTGACGGACACTATGCTCACAAACTACGAGGCCATGGAGGATGAGCTGTGGATAGAGCGGGACTCCGTGTCGGGGGTGGATCTCAACGACGAGGCGATCAACATGATGCAGTACCAGAAGGCGTACTCTGCGTCGTGCCGGCTTATGACCACCTATGACGAGATGCTGGAGAAGCTCATAAACGGAACGTGAAGAGGCTGAGGGAGGCATGAGAGAGCAATGAGCATAAGGATAACCACCAACGGGCTGTTCCGCAGCTATCGGAGCAACCTGCAGACCAGCACCAGGAATTTAAGCGACGCCATGAAGAAGGTGGAGACCGGCAGACAGTTCACAAGCTACGCCGAGGACCCGGCCACCGCCACACAGGCGTTCCAGCTCCGCAGATCCATGTGGAGGACTGAGAACCAGATAACAAACAGCAACTACGTGATAAGCAAGGTCCAGACGGCCTGGGACGCCATGGACAAGATAGTGGACGGGAACGACAACACCCCGGGCCTTGACGGGATAGCCTCGTCGCTGGCGGTGCTGAACGACCCCAGCGGGGGCAGCAGGAAATCCCTGGGGAGCGACCTTATATCCACGTCGGAGGCCATAACCCAGGTCATGAACTCAAGGTTCGGCGACACCTATGTGTTCTCCGGCAACGACGGGCTCACAGTTCCCTTTACCTGGGACGGGGATAAGCTGCTCTACAGGGGGCTTGACGTCTCAAACCCGCTCCTTGTGAACGACGCAAACGGCGTTATCACCCTGGAGGAGAAGAAGCAGGCGGAGGACTTCACGTCGGAGGACGGCACACTTGATGAGGAGGCCTACGCGGCCTATGAGCAGCAGTACAGCGAGGCCGAGCAGCTGCTGGCCATGTCCAGAAGCAGCTCCACGTACAACGAGGGCACGTTTGTGGATGTGGGTCTTGGCATGAGGGAGGAGGACGGAGCGCTTGTGGAGGCGACGGCCTTCAACTCATCCCTTTCCGGTATAGATATGCTGGGCTTCGGAGTGGACGAGGACGGGGAGCCGGTGAACCTGGCGGTCATCATGAGAAAGCTCGGGGTGCTGGCCAACAACTGTGACCCCGACACGGGGGACTACTCCGATGACTCGGAGACAAACGCGGAGCTTAAGGACTACGCCTGCGACCTTGCGGGGAGGCTCCAGCTCGCCATTGACCGGGTGTCGGAGAAGCACGTGGAGCTTGACGGCCAGGCCTCCTATCTGCAGACGAATCTGTCGCAGCTTGAGAGCACGTCCCTTACGCTGAACGAGCAGATAGTGGACCTTGAGGACGTGGACGCGGCCGACGCCATAACGGAGATGATGTATGCACAGTACTGTTACAACGCGGCGCTGAAGATAGGCACCGACATACTTTCAGAGTCGCTTATAGATTACATGTCTTAAGACCGGAAGACCGGGGGGAGCCCGGAAAGCCGGGAGCAGCCATGCGCACGGGGAAGCGCAGGGCGAAGGCGGGGAAGGGAGTGTAAACGTTGACATACCCACTTATAGAGATCAAGACCGTACCAATCGAGATACAGATGAAGACGAAGCACGCGACGCTTGAGTACAGCCGCGGCACAGCGGAGATGGAGATAAGCCGCTCCGAGGGGGGCAAGCTGGACATAAAGAGCAGACCTATAAGGCTCAATGTGGACACGTTTGAGGCGAGGGGCTCGCTGCGTCCGACGACGGCCCAGAGCGTTTCCCAGGCGGCGGACGCGGGAAAGCGGGCCGCCTATGAGGCGACGGCCACCTATGCCCGCCACGGGGATCTCTTCCTTCGCGCGAAGGTGGACGCTGTGAGCGAGATATCCAAGGAGGCCACAGACCAGAACATAGACCGCGGGAGCGCGCTTGAGTTCCTGCCGTCCACAGGGGCGGATATCCAGTGGGAGGACGGCTCCATGGAGATCCGGTACGAGATGGACAAACTGAACTTTGACTGGAAGCTGGAGGAAGGGGAGTTTAAATTTACACCCGGGGACATAGAGATATCCGTGGCGCAGCAGCCGGACGTCATAATAAAGTACATTGGCGGGCCGCTCTACGTGCCGCCGTCCTCAGACCCTGATTATGAGGCTGTGGATGTGAAGGCGTGACGTAGGGTGCGCACGGGAAAACCCTGGAAGGAGGGGCCTATTGAAGACAGGTACTAAGTATTTCGGGGAGATAGAGTACGAGGAGGGGGAGACCATAAGCTTCCCTGACGGCCTTTTCGGGTTCGAGGACGAGAATTCGTTCCTCCTGGTGCCGTTTCCCACCGACGGCGAGAGCACGCTTTTCTGCCTGCAGAGCACGGCAACTGTCGGCCTTGCGTTTACGCTGCTTGACCCGTTCATGCTTGACCCGGGATACACCCCCGTGCTCCAGCCGGATGAGCTGCGGGCGCTGGGGGCCGAAAAGAGCGAGGATCTCTACTACTATGTGCTCTGCGCCGTGAAGAATCCGGTGTCGGAGAGCACGGTGAACATGAGGTGTCCCATTGCGGTAAACGGCGCCACGAGAACGGCGCTGCAGGTGATACTTGAGGAGGGGCCGTACAACATGCGCCATCCGCTGTCAGGGTTCGCGGGAAGTGAGGAGGGGGGCACATGCTGATTCTGCGGCGGAAGGCCGGGGAATCGCTGGTAATAGGCGAAAATATAACGGTCACGGTCATTGATGTGAGTGAGGGCAGCGTCCGCATTGCCATAGACGCTCCGAGAGAGATAGGCATTCTTCGAAGCGAGCTCTGTCAGGCGGCGGACGCCAACAGAGATGCCGCCAACGAGGAGAGCAGACCCCAGGAGCTGCTGGGGCTTCTGGGCATGGAGAAGGGAGATAAGACATCATGATTATAGAGTCCACGGGAATGACAAGGCCCGTCAGCACAGGCCCGGTCACAAGGACAGCCGCAGTCGGGCCCCGGCTTCAGCCGGAGCAGAGCGCAGACGACACCGAGAAGCTTGAAAAGCAGCGGGACACCATCCAGAACCAGCTGACCACCATAAGGGGACTTACAGGGCAGCAGGAGGATGAGACGACGGCTGCCCTTGAGAATAAGCTGTCTGGTGTGAAAGACCAGCTTGCAGCAGCCGGTACCGGAAAGACAGGCGCACTTGAGAGACTTCAGGGGAAGACAGATACTTATGACGGAGTGGCCGGGGCTTCTCTGGTCCAGGAGAGTCAGTCTGACAGCGACGCAGCGGAGCAGACCACCACGGATACGGACGACATCGACCGGGAGATAGAGAGCCTGGAGAACGAGCAAAGGGAGCTTTCAAGCGAGGTTGACGCCGCGGGAAAGCGGGGCGATGAAGCCGCGTGGCAGAGGCTTATGGATGAGCTTAAGTCAGTCCAGGCGGAGCTTCAGCAGAAGGAGACCGAGAGCTATCGCCGGGAGCACTCCACGGTATTTGAAAACTGAAAAAGAAAAAAGCGGGAGTATCCATCTTGAAACTCCCGCTTTTTTAAGTGAAACTTTTTAAAAGCCGATTGCAGATCAAGGGGCAAAGTCAGCTCCTGTTGTGGTGGGGCTGCCGGGCGACTTTGCGGCAGGCGCTCAGCACCTGAGCTGTTATGTCGGCGCTGAATCTCGTCTCGTAAATGCTGAGGCGCGGTATGAGGTCGTCCCCCTTCGTCACCACGTACTTAGGGGGCAGATTGGAGAGCGCCAGAGCGACAACGTCAATGCGGCAGCGCTGGCATGTGCACATCCCCGTCGACTTTATGAACTGATCAACCTTTGCCTCCACCAGCGACTGGGCGATGTTGTAGCAGAAGTACTGATCCTGCTGCGAAGAGCTGTCAGGCTCCGGCGCGGGTTCACGGGTATACGCAGGCTCCGGCGCGGGTGCGCGGGACGGCGCAGGTGCAGATGCGGGTGCGGCGGTAAACCCGGCTGCGGGCGCGGGTGTTGGTGTTGGAGCGGGCGCGGGCTCCGCGGATGGTGCCTCCGTCAGGTCCTCCCGGGACAGCGGCACAGATTCCCGCCTTACGGGGGACACCGGGAGAGGCTCAAAGGGCACGGAGTCCGGCTCAGGGCCGGGGATGGGGCGTCTGCTTGGGGGCATCTCACCCTCCAGCGCCTCCTCCAGGGCCTGGCGTATCTGGGCCTGGGAGGCCCGGTCGCCGTCTATGGGATTTACCTTTTCAGGGCTTTTATTTTCAGCGCTGTTCTCATCGGGCACGGGGTCGGTGAGAAGGCCCAGGACGCGGTCGGTTTTGCTGGAACGGGCAGATTTTTTGTTGTCACGCGGCATGGAATTCACCTCCGAAGGATTAAAGAATTGCTAATATTTCGTCCAGGAGCAGCTGGAAGTCCTGGGATGGCTTGGATGAGGGGGCGTAGGTCATGATGCTCTCACCGTGGGCCGGGGACTCAGCCACAACGACGCTTGTGCGGATCTTCGTGTTAAAGACGTGGGTGCCGAGCTTCGACGCTATCTGGTCTGTCATCTCCTCCACCTCGCGGTTTAAGTTGAGCCTGGCGGAGAAGCGGTTTAAGAGAATGCCCAGAACTGCAAGGTCGGGGTTATAGTATCTTCTTACCGTGTCTATCGTGTCACGGATCTGGGAGATGCCAAGGAGGCTTAAGATCTCCGGCGCCATGGGGATTATGAGCCCCTGGGCCGCCACATAGGCGTTCACCGTGAGGATGTTGAGGGCGGGCGGGGTGTCTATGATGATGAAGTCATAGTTTGAGGATATCTTCGCAAGCTCATTTTTCAGCAGGAACTCCCGGCCCGGCATATTGAACTCAAGCTCGGCGGTGGAGAGCAGGATGTTGCTGGGAAGGAAGTCGCCGAGGTCCGTGGAGACCACCGCGTCGGAGATGGGGAGCTTCCCTTTCAGCACGTCGTAAACGGTGTCGCAGTTTTCAATGTCCAGACCTGCTGAGAAGCCGAGGCTGCCCTGGGGGTCAAGGTCAACGCCCAGGACCCTGCGGTTTCGCAGCTTGAGTGCGCCGATGAGCGACAGCGCGGTTGTGGTCTTACCCACGCCGCCCTTCTGGTTTGTTATGGCGATTATCTTCTTCAAGTGCGGTTCACTCCCATATAAAAAATTCCGTTCAGACTCTTTACTTTCCAATAATAATGTCGATAGATAGAGTGAGAAAATTAAGAGGCCAGGGAAAATTATTTAAAATTCTCATGAGGGGAGGCGCACCTGTGGGGGAGAGCTGGATAAAAAAACACTGGGTGGCGGCGGCGCTGCCGGTGGTGCTGGCGGTCGGAGTTGCGGTCGGGGTGCTGCTGGGGCGGAAAACAGCTGTCCCGGGCGATCCCACAGGCCTTGCCGACCCCGACGCTGCACTGGACGGCACTCTCAACTGGGACGAGGGCGACCGCATCGGTTACGCGGCCAACGTGGTGACCGATGACCCGGAGACGCTGCAGATGATGGTGGACCACATGTACGAGGAGTCGGAGGACGTGGGCATCGCGCTGGAGTACAAGAACCTGCTCATAAGCGACGACGGGGTGAATTTTGTCTGCTACATAGGCAACTCCAAGGACAACAACTTCGACATGTTCTTCACTATCTATGCCGACCAGGAGCTCACGCAGGAGCTCTACGTCTCGGAGCTCCTCAGACCCGGCTCGCGGTTTGAGAAGATCGCCTTCCGGGAGAAGCTGGAGCCCGGGACATATACCGGCTTTATGGTGCAGACCCGCGTATACGATGAGGAGGTGGATAACGAGATGGTGCAGGTGATCCATGGCAACATCGCCGTCACCGTAGATATAATTGTCAACTCCTAGGCTGGGACTTATGAATATAAGGATTTATCTGAAAGGGAGAAGCTGAAATGAAAGAATTTAAAAAACTCCTCGCCGTCGCACTCGCCGCCGCACTGGCGCTGAGCTGCGGCGTCACCGCCTTTGCAACAACGGGATTTGGTGAAGGATTTGCAACTACGACTGATGAAAGCACTGGAGAGGTTACTTCGGCAGACGTAACGAAGGCATCAGGTGCGACGCTGACCATAGACGCGCTCATCGCCGTACCGGTGATCAGCGTCACCGTGGGGACTCTCTCCAATATGGTCCTGAACCCCTACAAGCTGACATACAGCGTCGTGGGCCAGGTGCTTAATGATCCGACTTACACTGACGCGACAGCTAACGACAGTGTCATAACAAAGGAGACTCTCATCACAAATAATTCCCTGGTGGCGCTTAGTGTCCAGGCCACGCCGACGGCGACAAGTGTGCCGAATGCGCTCACAAATTCATTTGTAAAAACAACGACCAACAGCGGGGAGAATGCCTGGATTTGCCTCTGGCTTGAACTGGCCACGGGGACATACACCGATGGTACATTCACCCCGACAGGTGGTACATGGAGGACATCTGATCCTGACACAACCACATCGGATGGGCTGGCGTTTGTAGTGGTGACGGAAAGTGATGCGGAGACTGCCGTTATGAAGCTTGATGCGGCAGAGAAAGGCGAGAGTGATACCACTCCGGCCTATGGAGCATTTAAAATTTCCGGAAAGTGCGGTGGAAGTGACGGATGGTATGATGTAGGCTCAGACCCGATAACCATTACCGTCGTCTTCACCTTCAGCCCTGTGACGGGGAGCTGAAGGCGCTTGGCGACACTGGGAGGGCTGGCTTTGAGCTTTGCACAGGGCCGGCTCCAGGATGTTTAATTATCTCTCTTTAGCTTATGAGCCATACGGTGGGGCCGCGCGGGTGGCGCGGTCCTTCCGGGGTTTAAGAAGGGAGCTGAAACGACGTAAATGAGAAGGCTTTTGCCGCTGGTGCTGGCGCTGGTGATTCTTGCCGGGCTGGTCCCGGCTCTGGAGACTCCGGCCCTGGCGGCTGAGAGCGACGCTTTAATTAAAGTCAGTGTGTCAAATCTGTACGATCTGATAGTAAATCCATACCGCATGGCTGTGGAGACTCAGGGCGGCACGGTGACAAGCGACAGCATAGCTTCAGACCCGTGCCTCATAACAAGCGAGACAGCGGCCGCGCTCGTCATAAGCGCGACGGCTTATGTCACTGTACAGGGCAGCGTCAAGGTTGCACTGGAACCGATTGAGAGGGCCGGAAACGACTACGCAAAGAGCGTGTTTCTGTTTCTGGAGCTGAAAAAGCTGGACAGCGGGGAGCTTGAGGGGGTGGCGTGGACGAAGTCGGCGGACTTTGAGTCCGGCACGTCATGCGTGCAGATCCTTCAGTCCGGCAGCGGGACCGCCACGGTCACCGTCCCGGACGCCACCGACGGCCCGACCTACGCGGCGTTCAAGATTTCCGGCGACTGCAGCTATCCCGACGGGACAAACCCGTGGGTCACTGTCGCCCAGAACGAGGGGGACGTTGTGGACGGGTTCTCCGTCACTGTGACGTTTTCCTTCTCGGTGGAGGCCTATTGTACGGTTAGGTACCACTTCTGGGAGCACAACTACCAAGATTATGGTCAAACAGAATTTGAAGAGGTGGCCCAGTGGAGGCCGATTTACGGCACGTGGGACGATGTGGGCGTATTTGTAAACGGGGAGAAGGTTGAAGGCAGCGTTGAAGATGACTATAAGGAATATAACTACAACGTGGGCGAGGACATTGTGGTCAAGGTGATTGCGGACGTGTACAGGTCCGACGAGCTCTCGGAGACATCCGGTGAGCCGGTGATGCTTATAACGGAGATATCGTACGACGTATATGAGGGCGGGGAGGACGACCCGGTCACCTACTACATCTACTCCAACGACTCGGAGAAGAACCCTGACCCCACCGACACCAACGCGTACATCACATATGAGGGGAAAATTGAGCCGTTCACCCTGGACAAGGGCGAGACGATTGACATGTATATATTGATTGAGAGAGGGCAGGTCCGCATTGACAGCAGCACGGGAGGACTCATACCCTGGGAAATTATAGTCGGAAACAACTAAGGTGCGAAACCCATTCTGGAAAAAGGAGTGAAAGCTGATGGCATCCATAACAAGTCTCACAAGCTCGTCCTCTTCGACAAGCAGCATCTACGGAACCAGGAACATTCTCAGCGGCCTTGCCAGCGGCCTTGACACCGAGACGCTCATCGAAAACAGCGTTGCCGGGTACAAGACCAAGATACAGCAGCTGCTGCAGAAGCAGACTAAGCTCACATGGAAGCAGGACGCGTACCGCAGCATAATTGACAAGATGGCCGCGATAATAGACAAGTACACGTCCTACACCTCCAAAACAAACCTGATGAGCCAGAGCTTCTTTAATAACGCCATAAAAAATGTGACAAGCGGAACCTACGCAGATCTCGTCTCCGCCACGGGTAGGACGTCCAGCACCGTCAAGATTAACTCCGTAAAGCAGCTTGCCACGGCCGCAAGCTACAACGTCAGCGTCTCGGACCTTGACCTTGCATCCAACGTGGGCGAGGACGGGCGCATCACCGGCGACGCCATAGACTGGAACGGAACCACCACCGTGAGCGACATATCCGGCTCCATAACCGTCTGCTACGAGAACAACTACATCGACATATCCTTCGGGGAGAACGAGAAGTTTGAGAGCGCTCAGGACATAGTAGACAAGATTAACGAGACGTTCGCCGACCAGACCATCACTCTCCCGGGGAGCGGCGGGACAGTAAAGGCCTCGGAGAACATAAGGGCCGTGCTGGGGAGCGACGGGACCACTGTGAAGCTTGAGGAGGTTGAGGGCGGAGGCGGCGGCTCAATCTACATAAGCAGTGCGTCGGGGGACATAAAGGACGCCCTGGGCATAAATACGGCGAGCAGCGTCAAGGACGCGTCCAAGGCCAACAGCTTCACCGTGAGCAGCAGTACAAAGCTCTCCCACGAGGTTGACAACAGGGAGAATCTGTCGGGAAAGACAATAAGCGTGACGCTGGACGGCACGACCAAGACCATCGAGATAGGGGATCTGTCGGACGCTGATGACGCGGGGGCGACGCTGCTTGCGAATCTGCAGAGCGGCCTTAAGAAGGCCTTCGGCGACAAGGTCACCGTTGAGATGACGGACGACGGGGCGCTCTCCTTCGGCGTGAAGGAGAATAACTCCTCCCTTAAGATAACATCCTCGGTGAGCGAGGGCCTGGGCCTCGGGACAGACGGCGTCACAAGCTACCTTGACACAAGCAGGACTCTTGGCGACCTTCTGGGGTCCGACATGGGGGGCGTAAAGGCCATATCCTACAGCCTGGACGAGCTTAAGGCGAGCAGCAGCGGCAATTACGTGGACTCCGAAGGGAACAGCGTGAGGGCCTTTGTGGAGGACGGGGTCACAAATTACTACAGGGTGGACTCCGACGGCAACAAGCTCTATGACCTCAAGGTGAACGACGTGTCGGTCGGCACGTTCACAAAGGACACCGCCCTTGAGACGGTGATGCTGGCCATCAACAACAGCGACGCCGGCGTCACGGTGAACTACTCACAGATGACGAACATGTTCACCTTCAAGGCCGATGAGACCGGGGAGACCGGGAGGATAGATTTTGAGTCCGACAGCCTGGGCACAAAGCTCTTCGGTGAGAAGACTTTGAATAAAGACGGGAACATGCTTGTCGATTCCGAGGGGAACTATATAAAGGTGGGCGAGGACTCAAGCGGGGTCGCCTATTATGCAGCTCAGAAGAGCGACGGGACGTTTTACCGCGCCAATGCCAACGGAACATTGATAGGCGGGAGAAGTCCCATAAAGCTCACAGACGACGAGATAGAGTACGCCGAGGAGCAGGCCCGCAAGGGGTTCACGGCGGGGACCGACGCCAAGGCGATAGTTACGGTGAACGGACAGGCGCTGGAGGTCACGCGCTCAAGCAACATCATAAACATTGACGGGCTCTCCGTCACGCTCTCCGGCACCTTCAACTCAGACGCCGAGATTTACAATAACAAGGTCTATCTCCCAACTGAGATCGAGGGTGACCTCTACGGCGAGCCCATGTCCGATGCGGACGCTGTGTCCTTCACCACAAAGGCCGACGCCGACACCATAGTGGACGCGGTGAAGTCGTTTGTGGAGGAGATAAACGCGGTGCTCAAGGAGGTCCACGACGCCTACTCCACGATGCCGAACACCGACTCAAGCTACAACTCCTATGACCCGCTCACCGATGAAGATAAGGCGGATATGAGCGAGAGCGAGATAGCCGCATATGAGGAGAAGGCAAAGCAGGGCCTCCTCTTCGCGGACAGCGACCTTTCGAGGCTCTACAGTCTGCTGAGAACCGCCATGACCGGCTCGGGCACGACCACGGGGGATCTGCGGGATATAGGGATAACTTCAAGCTACAGCGAGGGCCTCACGACCATCAATCTGGACGAGGATAAGCTGAGGGAGGCGCTGGAGGCAAACCCCGACAAGGTGAAGGAGGTCTTCTCCAACAGCACCGAGTCAGGCTCCTCAAGCGACGGGCTCATGGTGAACGTCTCCAAGGTCTTAAAGCAGTACGCCTCCACCACCTACGGGAGCTACGGCATACTGGTGAAGAAGGCGGGGACGAAGCTGAGCACTCTGTCGCTGAACGACAACTACATCGCAAAGCAGATATCAAGCCTTGATGACGAGATAGACAAGTGGCAGACCAAGATGAGCAACAAGATAGACTACTATACAAAGCAGTTTACGGCGCTTGAGACGCTTATGAATGAGCTGAACAGTCAGAGCTCCGCGCTGGCGAGTCTGACGGGCAGCTATTAAGCTGGCGAAGGGGTAGGGACTTTATGGACGCTAGGGGATTTCAGCACTATAAGGAGCAGTCACTGAATACAATGACAGGAGAGGAACTGCTGCTGCTTTTGTACGACGAGCTGGTGAAGCGGCTGCACCGGTGCGATCTGGCCCTTGAGAAGGGGGACATGGAGCTGCTGGAAGCCTCGGTGGACCGCAGTTTAGATATACTGAGGTACCTGGATGACACGCTGAACATGAAGTACAGCGTGAGTCATCAGCTGCACAGGCTGTACGACTTCTTCTGCTATGAGCTGCACAGGGTGAAGCTGGGCAGGAACCGGGAGGAGCTCAACAAGATACGTCCCATGGTGGAGGAGCTGCGGGATACGTTCAAAGCCGCGGAGCGGAACGTGTCGACGGCGAAAAGAGGCTGAGATGCGTCGGACTGATCTGGACGACTTTCGAAACAGGAGAAGGCAGGAGACCTTGCTGCTCATGGAGGTGACGGATCTCACAAAGCAGCTTATTGACGCGGTGGAGAGGCGCGACCAGGTGTCGGTTAAGATGCTTCTCACCATGCGCCAGGAGCCGGTGAACCATCTCATGGAGCTTGAGGACGGGATTCGAAGCAGACTTCCTGAGCTTCCCCAGGAGGACGCTGTTCGCATGAGCGAGCTGTTGCGGGATGCCGCTCCGGCGGCGGGGGAAGAGGAGTTTGCAGAGCAGCAGGCGCAGTTCGGGCGTGTTCTTGAAAACGCGCTGGAGCTTGACCGCCGGCTGAGTCTCAAGCTGGGCGGCAGAAGGTCATTTTATAATAAGCTCCGCGACGGTTGATACCTGTTTAAGCCCAGGCGCCGCGCTTAAGCGGACAGACTCTCGTCCGCTTAAGGCGGCGGTGGGCAATTTCCTTTTAAGGCCGCGTTAAGGCCGCGGATGCCGCAAAGCGCATGGGAGCGGCGCTTTGAAGACGGCGCATTGAAGAGCTGCTGATTTAATGATTTAAGGGTCTTGAGGGCATGAAATAAGGCGCGAGGGCATGATAAATTGCGTTTAGGAGGCGGGCCATGTCAACACTTCGCCTGGAGCACGCTGCCAAAATTTACAAAAGCCGCCAGGCGCGGCACGCCGCCGTACTTAATGTGACATTGACGGTGGAGCAGGGGGACTTTGTGTTCGTCGTCGGAAGCCGCGGCGCGGGGAAGAGCACGCTCCTTGGCGTCATGTCGGGGGACCTAAGGCCGGACAGGGGAGCTGTATACTTAGACGATGTGGATCTGTCGCGCCTTCCTAAGCGGGAGAGGGCGAGAGTGCCGGAGTTTATCGGCTTTGTGCCGCAAAGCTCCTCCATGGTGCTCTCGGAGACAGTTTTGTGGAACCTGGCCTCGGGGAGAAGGCTTGAGCTTATAAAGGACAAGACGGCGAAGGGGACACAGGTTGAAAAGGCGCTGGCGCTGGTGGGCATGTCGGGATCAGAAGAGAGGATAGCGGGGGAGCTCACCTCATCTGAGCGAAAGCGCGTTGAGGTGGCAAGGGCCATACTTCCGAGCCCGGACATACTGCTGCTGGACGATGTTACAGACAGGGTGGATGAGGATACGGTGTGGGATCTCGTTCATCTTTTCGTGGAGCTCAACATGCGGGGGACGACGGTGGTCATGGCCACGAGCGCCAGCAGAATAGTGAACACGCTGCGAAAGCGGGTGGTGACGCTGGCGGACGGGAAGGTCGTGGCCGACATAAGGCGTGGGAGATACGGTTTTGTCCCGGGCATGAGCTTCGGGTCCGGAAGACCGTGGAGGACGAGGTGAATGTATGGCGGATAAGATGAGGCAGCAGGGCGCCGAGGATATACTGGCGCTGGACATAGGGACGAGAAGCATAATCGGCATCGTGGGCAGGGTCGAGGGCGACAGGCTCAAGGTCGTGGCCATAGAGACGCGAAACCACGGACAGCGGGCCATGCTTGACGGTCAGATTGAGGACATTGACCGGGTGGCGTCGGTGGCGAAGGCCGTGGTAGAGAGGCTTGAGACGCAGACAAAGATGCATATGGAGAGGGTGTGCGTCGCAGCAGCCGGGCGGGCGCTCCGCTCTGAGTCGGCGAGCTTCAGGCTTGAGCTTCCCCAGTCCCAGCAGATAAAGGAGGAGCTCATAAACCAGCTTGAGGCCGGGGCGGTGTCACAGGCGGAGGAGGCCGCGCTGAGCCAGCCCGGGCAGAGGAGCGAGCAGTACTACATGGTGGGGTACACGGTGGCCGGATACAGGCTGGACGGCTACCCCATGCAGAGCCTCATGGACCACAGCGGGCAGGTGCTGGAGGCCGACGTGGTGGCCACATTTCTGCCCCGGGAGGTGGTTGACAGCCTCTACGCCGTGGTGTCGAAGCTGCAGCTTGAGGTGGCAAGCCTGACGCTGGAGCCCATAGCGTCGCTTAACGCCGCAATCCCCTCGGATATACGGCTCCTCAACCTTGTGCTGGTGGACATTGGCGCGGGGACCAGCGATATAGCCGTGTGCCGCGACGGCAGCGTGGTGGGGTACACCATGGCCACCGTTGCGGGCGACGAGGTGACGGAGCTTCTCATGCGGTCGCTCCTTGTGGATTTTGACACAGGGGAGAGGCTCAAGTTTGCGCTGACGGGAGAGAAAGCCGTTCCGTACACGGATATCCTGGGACTTCCCCATGAGATAGGGGTGAGGGAGCTTGCGGAGCTTGTGGCGCCGTCCATAACGATGCTGGCAAGGGAGCTGGCAAAGAGGATCCTTGAGATAAACGGGAAGACGCCCTCGGCTGTGTTCCTCGCCGGCGGCGGGAGCAAGCTTGCGGGGCTTAAGGACAGAGTCGCCGAGGAGCTCGGCATAGAGCCGACCCGTGTGGCAATAGCCGGGAACCACTTTGCAAAACACGCATACTCCGATGAGTATGACCTCAATGACCCTGAGTACGCAACCCCCCTCGGGATAGCCATTTCCGCGGGACTTGGCCTTATAAACGACAGCTATATAATACTGTTAAACGGCGTACCGGCTAAGCTCTTCAGAAGCGGCGTCCTCAATGTGAGGGACATACTTTTGATGAACGGCTACCGCTACGGGGACATCATGGGAAAGACAGGGGCGAACCTCACGTTCTCCTTAAACGGGGAGCGCACGTTCTACCGCGGAGAGCTCGCCACGCCGCCCGAGATACTTATAAACGGTGAGGCGGCGCAGCTGTCCACCGTCGTGAGGGCCGGGGACGTTATGAAATTCACCCCCGCAAAGCCGGGCAGGGACGCGGAGCGAACCCTCGGGGATATCCTGGGGGAGAATTTTTCCGGCACTGTGACGGTAAACGGGGCGAGAGCGCCCTTGGAGACGAAGCTCCACACCGGCGATGAGGTGTGGGCGGACAAGGATGAATCAGCGCCCACTGATGGGCCCGGGGAGGACGCCGGGACGCACCTTCGTGAGACGCAGTCTCGCGGGGCTATGCCCCGCGCAGCGCCTGAGCCGGGGCCTGGGATCAGCCTTACGCTTAACGGCAGGGCGATGGAGCTTCCGGGAAAGGCCGACGGGGAGCCGTATTTCCTCATGGATATGGTGCAGTACTGCGGCCTTGACTTTGACCACCTTGAGAAGATGGTGGAGCTCTATGTAAACGGAGTCCCGGGACAGTTCGCCCAGAGGCTCTATGACAACGACCAGGTGATCATAAAATAGAGAAAAGCCTTTTAAGACGATTGAGGTGTTGAAGGATGGGCGCAGACTTCGCTTCACTGCGCACAGGACTGCAGCTATGGAAAGGAGAACGCTGACCTTTGTATACGTATATAGCGCGACAGCCTATCTTCGACCAACATGAGCAGGTCGTGGGCTATGAGCTGCTCTACAGAGACGGAAAGGGCGGGAACGCCGCCACGATAAGAAACGGCGACTGGGCGACCCGGGGAGTTCTTGCCGACGCCCTCACGGTTTTCGGCATCCCGGATCTCACCGGCGGACTTCCTGCGTACATAAATTTCACCAGGAAGCTCCTGCTCAATGATTTCGCCTTCCTTGCCGACCCGCAGGAGATCGTGGTGGAGATAATGAACGACGTGCAGGTGGACGGACAGCTGGTGGATAAGCTCAGACAGCTTCGCCGCGCTGGCTACACGCTGGCGCTGGAGGATTACGGCTACAGCACCAAGTACGACAGAATAACGGAGCTCTTCGACATAATAAGAATCGACATGGGGAAGTACAACAGGCTCCAGTGCCAGCAGATAATAAAGAGGCTCAGCTGGTCCAAGGCGAAGCTGCTGGCGGAGTGTCTGGAGACTGAGGAGGAGTTCTTCGCGGCGCAGAAGATGGGCTTCAAGCTGTTCCAGGGCTATTATTTTGAGAAGCCGACAAAGCTTGTGAAGGAGACTCCGGCACTTTGCGAGATATCCTATGGGAAGCTCTTAAATGAGCTCCTTAAGCCGACCACCGACTTTAAAAAGTGCAGGGAGATAGTTGAGAGCGACGTGATACTCACGTATCTGCTGCTCAGGTACATGAAGAAGATAAATTACTACAAGGGCGATCCGGTGAGCGAGATCCAGCAGGGCCTCATGATGATGGGGACAAGCGGCCTGAGGCGATGGGTCTGCCTTGTGATGATGCTGCAGGAGAACACTGCCCGGTCGGATGAGCTGCCGAGGAGGGCCTACAGGCGCGGCCGGTTCATTGAGAGCCTCATGGAGGAGTCCAATGAGAATGTGGACAGCGACCAGGGCTTTCTGCTGGGGGTGTTCAGTCTGCTGGACAGAATTTTCGCGGTCCCCATGGAGCAGCTTTTAAGGGACATGCGGCTGGGCCCCGACATAAAGTGTGTGCTTTTAGGACAGGGCGAGAACAGGTATACAAAATATTTAAAATACTCAATCCTCTATGAGATGAAAAACGGGCGGGGATTTCTGCCCAAGCTTAATCTCACACTGGATGATTGGGAGGTGGCGGACATGTACAGAAGGTGCGCCGCGGAGACACACTACGCCTTCTCGCAAATGGGAGCGAACAATGGCTGACGGGAAGTCTAAGTCAAATAAGATAAAAAGATGGCTGAGGAGCCTTGGAAAGCGCAAAAGGCCCGAACAGGACGTAAAGCCTGACGAGAACGCCGTGGAGAGCGGGGAGCCCACAGGACCCCACGGTGAGCTGCCGCCGGATGGGGACGAGACCGCCCCGCCCGAGGGCAGTGCCGAGGGCACCGAGGGCAGTGCCGAGGGCGGCGGCAACGCCGGCAGCATTGAGAGCGGCAGCGCCGACAGTGACAGCAGCGGCAACGCTGGCAGCGCCGACAGTGGAAGCACCGACAGCGGTAACGCCGGCAGCGCCGGCAACGGTGACAGTGCCGGCTCATCAAAGGACAGCTCTACAGACAGCTCCGACGCCGGCGGCGCCGAGGGCAGCACTGACGCTGGCAGCGCCGGTGACTCCTCAAAGGACGGCTCCGGCAGCGCCGGAGGCAGCTCCCCTGAGGGCAGCTCCCTTAAGAGCAGCTCCCTTAAGGGCAGCTCCGAGGCGGCAAAGGCCGGAGACGAGGCAAAAAGCGGCGAGGAGACGCCTGAGAAGGGAGCGCTGCGGCGGCCACAGGGGGCGGGAGACGGTGAAGCGCAGGACGCTGTGACGAAGGCGCCTGAGTGGATAGAGCCGAACGTCGACTACTATGACGAGGACCCCACCGTGCCCCATGTGAGGACCGGAGGCAGGGGGAGACAGAGACTTCGCAGGAGGGGGAGTGAGGAAAAAAAGGAGCGCTCCAGGTCGTTTGTGGTGCTCCTCACAGTGCTCATAGTGCTTGCGGCTGCGGCGGTGGCGCTGCTTATACTGCTGCTCTTAAGCGTCTGGGGGCAGAGAGCAGACGGCGACACCGGGGACGGCGACGCAGGGCAGACGGCCGGGGATGCCGGCATAATAGACGAAGCGGCGACGGGTGATGAGGGAAAGACCGGAGCCGAGGACGGAAAGCCGGGAGCAGAGGGCGGAAAGGATACCGAAGACAAGGGCAATTCATCAGCCGGCTCCGGGCCCT
>CAYPMJ010000002.1:0-49215 GCA_964411785.1 uncultured Oscillospiraceae bacterium | reverse complement strand
GGTATTTATTTTTTGTGCACACTGTTCCATGAAGCGAAGCGAAATGGTATAATTGGCCATGCGGCTATTATACCACAGTTATTTTCTTTTGAAAAGGCAAAAAAGAAAAACACATTGAGAGTGTCAGATCCCGGTCAGGTCAAAATCCGGTGTGTATTCCTCCGTGGCGGAGGACAACTCCTGGAAAAAGCCGTCCTCGATTCCACGGCTCTCCATATGCTCGATGGCGGCGTCGTACTCCTCCTGTGTGATACGCCTGGTGAGCTCCGGGTAGAGTGCTGCACTGCCTGCGGGTGTATACTGACTCATCAGGGAGAATAAAATGTCGCCGGGACGGAACGTCTCAGCAATCCAGTCGATAACTCCAAATGTGTTGGAGAGGTTTCCGGGAAGAACCAGATGGCGGACAACAGTTCCGCTCTTCAACAGACCATCTCCATCATAAACCGGTGATCCAGTCTGGCTGAACATTTCTAAAATGGCACTCTTTGCCGTCTCCACATAGTCTGAGGCGTGGGAGTACCTCTCCGCAAGTCCGGGATCGGAGTATTTAAGGTCAGGAAGAAATATCTGCACTTTCTCCCGCAGCCTTCTCAGTGTTTCCAGAGACTCGTATCCGGAGCTGTTCCACACCACCGGTACAGGCAGAGGCGGATCCAGAGATTCAAGGACGGCGTCAACGAAATGGCTCGCCGTTACCAGGTTCACGTTGTGGACTCCCTGACCTATAAGTTCCATGTATATCTCACGCAGCCTCTGCGGCGTAACGGTGCGGCCTACACCGCCCTGGGATATTGCGCTGTTCTGGCAGTACACACAGCGCAGATTACAGCCTGAGAAAAACACCGCACCGCTGCCCCGCTCCCCACTGATCGGAGGTTCCTCCCACAGGTGAGGAGCGGCTCTGGCTATTCTGGGGAGAGTGCCCTCTCCACAGAAACCCAGCCCTGACTCACCATCCCGAAACGCCCCACATCTGCGGGGACAGCTCACGCACTTCTTCATACCATTTTTTCCTGTTTTATTTTGTGGTCTATTACATGCCGTGAGGCAAGCTCCGATTTCACATCCTGAAGACTTATACCCATCTCGGTCATCAAAACCATTACATGGTAGGCAAGGTCGGCAATTTCGTAGACCGTCTCCCGCTTGTCTCCAGCCTTTCCGGCGATGATCACCTCAGTGGACTCCTCGCCGACCTTCTTCAGGATCTTGTCCACACCCTTCCGGAAGAGATAAGTGGTGTAGGAACCCTCCTTTGGCTGGTCACGCCTTCCCTGAAGAAGCTCCATAAGGCCATCATAGGAAAATGGTTCCGGCTCAGGTCCCTGGAAAACCGGTGCTGTGAAGCAGGAGTCGGTCCCCATGTGGCAAGCCGGACCGTCCTTGCGCACCCGCACAACCAATGCGTCACGGTCACAGTCAGCAGTGATGGAGACAATGTGCTGATAATTGCCGCTTGTTTCTCCCTTCAGCCAGAGTTCCCCGCGGGAGCGGCTCCAGAAGCAGGTGAGGCCGCGCTCCTGGGATATACGCAGACTCTCACGGTTCATATATGCCAGAGTCAGCACCTTGCCTGTCTCCGCATCCTGTACAATGGCAGGGATAAGACCCTTCTCGTCAAATTTCAGATCATTTAAATCAATCATATGTTCCTCCGCACTTCATCGTTTAAAGGCGCACATTTACGCCATTGGCCCGCAGAAGCCTCTTCAAATCCGGAATCATGACCTCACCGAAGTGGAAAATCGAGGCCGCAAGTCCCGCGTCAACCTTCGGAAGCGTCTGAAAAAGAGTTACAAAATCCTCCGCGCGTCCAGCTCCTCCAGAGGCTATCACCGGTACGTCAACAGCTTCTGAAACGGCCTCCAGCAGCGGGATGTCAAACCCGCTCTTAACACCATCTGTATCGATGGAATTCAATACCACCTCTCCAGCGCCCTCATTCACGCAGTGCTTCAGCCATTCCACAGCTTCAAGCTCTGTCCTCTCCCGCCCGCCTTTGGCGAAGACAGTGAAACGTCCATCTATCCGCTTGACATCGGCAGATATTACCACACACTGGTTTCCATAACGCTTAGCTGCCCGTCCAATCAGGGACGGATCCCGTATGGCCCCGGAATTCACGCTGACCTTATCTGCGCCACATTTCAGCACGCGGTCAAAATCCTCAACAGTGCTGATACCGCCGCCTACGGTCAGAGGAATGAAAATTGTGGAGGCGACCTCACGAAGTATGTCAGTAAATAACGCGCGTCTCTCAGCAGATGCGGTAATATCATAGAAAACAAGCTCGTCCGCGCCATTTTCCGAGTAGTATCGAGCAAGCTCAACGGGAGAGGATACATCAGCAAGCCCCTCAAAGTTTACGCCCTTCACCACTCTTCCGTCACGCACATCAAGGCATGGAATAATTCGTTTTGTAATCATCGCGCAGCCTTTATGGCCTCCTTCAAATCAATATTGCCGGTGTAGAGTGCCTTACCCAGGATTGCTCCGTAAAGCTCCAGCGCTCTAAGCGCCCTGACGTCATCCAAGGTTGAAATACCCCCGGACGCCACAATATTCAAATTGAAGTCATCCGACAGTCTTTTATATAACGCCCGGTTTGTCCCCTGCATGGCTCCATCTTTTGAGATATCTGTGCAGACAACTGTCCTGACACCAAGAGCGGTCAGCTCACGGATAAAGCTGAAGCAATCGGTGTCAGAGTTTTTGAGCCAGCCATTTACTGCAACAAGTCCGTCCCGCACATCCACACCCACAGCGATTCGTTCCCCATATCGATCCACCATCCGGCAGAGAAAGTCCGGGTTTTCAAAAGCTGCGGTTCCTAGTATAACGCGCATCGCTCCAGCGTCCAAATAACGGGCAACTGTATCTTCATCCCGTATACCGCCTCCGATTTCCACGAAAAGTCCGCTGTCACGGATGATCGTCGCGGCAGTGTCAAAATTTACGGCACGCCCATCACGCGCGCCCTCCAGGTCTACCAGGTGCAGGAACTTTGCACCTGCGTCACAAAACTCCTGTGCTTTTTCCAGAGGCGCACGGCTGTAAACCGTCATTTGTCTGTAATCGCCCCTGTACAGACGCACTGCGCAGCCATCATAAATGTCAATTGCCGGAAAAATTGTCATAACGGCCTCCCGTCGGAAAAATAAATCACTCACCGGGCCAGCAATGCGGAGCCTTGATATGCAACGTACCCCGCAGTTCCCCTCTTACCACCACAGCGCAGCTGCAATATTGTGTATCATTCAGTTATTCCAGCCATGGGCCCCCTCTCACATTTCACAGAAGGAGCGCAGAATGGCAAGCCCTGTTTTGCCGCTCTTCTCGGGGTGAAACTGACAGCCATAGACGTTGTCCCGCTGTACTGAGGCGGTGAGGGGTGCGCCGTAGTCCGTGACTGCGGTGACAAAGTTGTCGCAGTCGGCGTAGTAGGAATGTACAAAGTAGACAAAGTCACCGTCGGAGATGCTTTTGAAAACCGGCGTCGGATTTCGAAAGTGCAGGGCATTCCAACCGATATGTGGTATCTTAAGTCCATCCGGGATCACGTCCGAAATCGGTCTCACTACTCCGGGAATAAGATTCAACCCTGAGTGCTCGCCATACTCTAAACTTCTGGTGAATAACAGCTGCATGCCGAGACATATGCCCAGCAGCGGTTTTCCAGCCTCCACCGCACGAAGAACAGTTTTATCAAGACCGCTGTCATGCAGTTTTTTTGCAGCGTCCGCAAATGCTCCGACGCCGGGGAGAACGAGTCGGTCCGCCTCCATCAGAACAGCCGAATCACTGGTGACGGCTGTCTCTTCACCGAGAAAGCTCAGAGAGCTCTTGAGGGAAAACAGATTCCCAACTCCGTAATCAACAATAGCCGTCATAGTATTCCCTTTGAAGACGGAATCGCTCCATCGAGACTTTCATCCACGCGAACGGCCTCGCGAAGGGATCTGGCAAAGGCTTTAAAAGCAGCCTCTGCTATATGGTGTGAATTCTGTCCGTCCAGCTGCTTTAAATGCAATGTCACCCCGGCATTTCTTGTAAAGGCGGTGAAAAACTCCTCTACCAGCTCCGTGTCGAAGGTCCCGATCTTCTCTGTTGGGATGCGCAGACTGTAGCTGAGGAGTCCTCTGCCTGACAGATCCGCTGCGGCCAGCACCAATGCCTCATCCATGGGTATCAGTGCACTGCCGTAACGTGTAACTCCCTCTTTGCTGCCCAATGCGGCAGCAAATGCCTGCCCAAGTGAGATTCCCACATCCTCCACAGAGTGGTGGTCATCCACCTCCGTGTCACCCTGGCAGCGGATAGTGAGGTCGAATCGGCTGTGGACAGAAAAAAGCGTCAGCATATGGTCTAAAAAGCCTACACCGGTGTGAATGTCATTCTCTCCTGTCCCATCCAGGGCAAGCCGGAGGAATATTTTAGTCTCTGCCGTTACCCGCTCAAGCTCTTTTGTACGAAGGGTCATTTTGTTACCTCCCGCTGGTTCAGAATAGCAGCTGTCGCCGCCAGAAATTTTTCCATCTGTTCTGCTGTCCCCACAGTTATGCGGTTAAATCCGGATATTGCGGGCTTAGAGAAGTGGCGTACAAGTATGCCGCGCGCTCTGAGCGCCTCATACAGCGCGATGCCATCAATTTGATCTGTTCTGGCAAAAAGGAAGTTTGCTTTGGAGTCCGTAAGCCAGAAACCAAGTTCACGGAGCCTGTGAGCCGTTCTGTCCCGCACCTCGGCAATAACAGAACAGTTCCGGACAGCACTCTCATTTTCCCGAAGAGCTGCAGTCCCCATGGCGGCGGTCATTCGGTTCACGTTATATGCGTTAGTGGCGTATTTAACGAGATTCATATCCTCAATAAGTTTTTGTGACCCTATTCCAAATCCAAGTCTCGCTCCCGCCATGGAGTGGGACTTTGAAAAGGTTCTCGTGACAAGCAGATTATCGTATTTTTCCGTCAACGGAATCACACTTCTTCCGCCGAAGCTCACATATGCCTCGTCAACAATGACCACGTTATTTTTGTTGGACGACACAATAGCCTCGATTTCCTCAGCAGACAGCACGAGGCCTGTCGGGGCGTTCGGGTTTGCCAGCACAATGGTGTGAGACAACCCCAGATAATCCTGGTAATTTACAGAGAAATCTTCCCGCACGGGAACCTCCCTGAATGGTATTCCATGTAATTTCGCCAGAATTGGATATACGCCATATGTGATGTCAGGAAATGCGACAGGGTGTCTCATGTCGCAGAAAGCCATAAAAGCGAAATTCAGAATTTCATCAGAGCCGTTCACCGGAAGAATACACTCCGTAGGTACTCCAAAGACCTCCGCTGCCGCCCGACGCAGCTCGTATGATGTCGGGTCAGGGTAGAGATTGCAGTTTGCCGCCTCCTGCTCCGCAGCAGCAATAACTGCTGGGGAAGGGGGAAAGGGGGACTCATTGGTGTTTAACTTTATATAGTGTCTGTCTCTTGGCTGCTCACCTGGAACATAGGATTTAAAGTCCTGCAGCCGCTCACTGGAATATATGCTCATATCAGTCGGCCCTCTCAAGCCGCATTGTAACGCTCCTGGCGTGACCGTCAAGGCCTTCTGCCCTGGCAAATGCGGCGATGTCCGGCCCCTCCCTCATAAGTGCTGAGCGCTCATAGTAGATGTACTGAGATTTCTTTACAAAATCATCCACCGACAGCGGCGATGAAAATCTCGCAGTACCACCTGTTGGGAGTGTGTGGTTGCACCCGGCAAAGTAGTCGCCTACCGCCTCCGGAGTACTGCTCCCCAGGAAGACTGAACCGGCATTTTTTATTTTGTCCAGATAGCGGAAGGGATCCTCTGTAAAAAGCTCCAGGTGTTCCGGGGCAATCCGGTTCGCAACCTCTACAGCTTTCCAGAGGTCATCCGTTACAATAAGCTTTCCATTCTGTGCAAGCGACGCCTGGGCGACCTCGGCACGGGGAAGGGCGGCAGCCTGCCGTTCAAGTTCGCCATTTACGGAGTGTGCAAGCTCTTCACTGTCCGTAACAAGTACAGCGCAGGCGTTTTTGTCGTGTTCAGCCTGACTGAGAAGATCCGCCGCTACAAGAGCGGCGTCCGCTGTCGCATCGGCGAGGACAAGAATTTCGCTGGGTCCGGCAATCATGTCAATGGCCACTTTTCCAAAAACCTGACGCTTGGCCTCCGCCACAAAGGCGTTCCCCGGGCCAACAATTTTATCCACCTGCGGAATGCTCTCGGTGCCGTAGGCGAGCGCTGCAACAGCCTGCGCTCCACCGGTTTTAAAGACCTTGTGCGCCCCCCCGATCTTTGCCGCGGCAAGTATCTGCGGTGCGACCTTCCCCGCCTTAGCCGGGGTGACAATAATAATCATTCCACATCCGGCAAGCCGCGCGGGAATAGTATTCATAAGTACTGAGGAGGGGTAACTTGCTGTGCCGCCCGGGACATACAGTCCTACACGCGCCAGCGGCAGTATGCGCTGCCCCATGACAGCACCATCCCGTCGCACCTCAAAGCCGCGCCGAATCTGTTCACGATGGAAGAATTCAATATTTTCTGCCGCCTTTTTCAGTATCTCCAAAAAGGCGGGATCCAGCACGGCCTCCGCCTCCTTAAATTCATCTTCTGTAACCTCAAGTCTGTCCGGTGCGCCGCCGTCAAATTTTTCGGCGTACCGCAGCAGTGCAGCATCACCGTTCTCACGCACGTCAGCAATAATCGCCCTCACATCACCTGAGACGTCTGTCGTACTCTCGTTCCGGGCAAAAATTCTGCTCTCTGGAACCTGATCCAACCGCATTATCTGCATTTTTTTCTTTGTCCTCCGGGTCAATTAATCCGTTCAGTAAGCTGCGCTGAGATGGCGCCTGTCAGCTCCGTAATGGCCTGATAGTTAAACTGATAGCTGGCCTTTCCCGCGATAAGACGCGCACTCAGATCAGTGACCGTTTCCATAACGCACAGGCCATTTTCTCTCAGAGTCGAACCAGTTTCCACAATGTCCACAATGACATCCGACAATCCGACAATCGGCGCCAGCTCTATTGATCCGTTCAGGTGGATCACATCAATATCCTGTCCCCTGCCGGAATAAAAGCTTCTGGCAATGTGAGGGAACTTTGTGGCTACTCTGAGCGTCCCGTTCACAGGAGCGGCGTCCGCCTTGCCGCAGACACACATGCGGCATCTGCCAATGCCGAAATCCATCAGCTCATAAACATCCGGCTCATATTCCAGCAGTATATCCTTTCCGCAGACTCCAACATCCGCTGCGCCGCGCTCCACGTATATTGAGACGTCAGACGGCTTGACAAAGAAGAAACGCACCCCGTTCTCCTGATTTTCAAATATAAGCCTTCGTCCTCCATCGCGCACATGCGGGCAGCCATAACCGGCTCTCTCAAACGTATCATAAACGCTGTCGCCGAGTCTTCCCTTCGGAAGCGCGACACTCAATCCTCCTGTCACTTGCCTGTTCCTCCGTCCCCGCACATATTCCACGATTCAAGGACGCGTCTGAAGATCAGTCCTTGGGGTATGGTCCTGTCAACCCGTACACTCTCGCCCTTTTCTCTGAGCGTCCGCACCAGGGCACAGACCTCCTCCGCAGGGACGGATCCATCATCCAGAATAAGCGTGTCTATCTGCTGCGGATATTTCTTCCCCCAGCGCTCCAGAAGGTTCAACGTTATTGCAAAGCCCATGGCACCTGAGCTCTTCCCAAAACGGTGAGCCAGACCGTCATACCGCCCGCCCGACAGAACGGGCGTCGGAATGCCCGGAAGATATCCCTTCAGAATTACGCCGTTGTAATATCCCGGATCACCCTGCAGAGACGGTTCAAGATAAATACGCGAACTTACCTCCGTACCCCTCAGCGCACGGGCCAGCGCAGCAAGCTCACCGACCGCGTCAGAAGCTGCGGGACCCAGGTCCAGTCTGCAGAGCGTCCCGATTGCATCCTCCAGTTCACCGCGGAGGAAAATCACCGTTTTAAGGGTCTCAATTGCCGACTCCGGCAGCTCTGACCTTCTACATAGTCTATCTAAATCGTGCAGGTTCTTAGCCTCGGCCAGCTTTAAAAGCTCCTCATGGACAGAAACCGGCACCGCAAGATCCTCGAGGACGCCGGACAGCAGACCCATGTGGGATACATTAAGAATCGCTTCAGGACTCAGCGCTGCAAGGCTCAGTGCCGCAAGATTCGTAACCTCACATACGGTGTACAGGTCAAAGTCTCCTATACACTCAAGTCCTATTTGCTGAATTTCACGGAACCCGCAGGCCGCGTCGGAGGCACGGTATACGCTCTCCTGATAATAGACCTTCTGAAATCCGGCCGAATCTTCGGAATTCTTGATGAGTGAGAGCGTCACATCCGGCTTCAGTGCCATAAGACGTCCGTCTAAATCCGTGAAGGTGAGAATACTGCTCCCGGTTATAAAGCTTCTGTTCTGGGCGTAGAGGTCATACTCCTCAAACCGCCCCATGCGATACTGCGTGTAGCCGAATTCCTCGTATAATGTCCGCAGCTCCAGGGCCGCCCGTTGAGCGACCGTATGCAGAGTAGTTTTTTCCATTGTGTCTCCATAGGGACTCTGAAAATGAGTAGATTAAAAATGATGATCCGCGTTCCGGCACAGATAACTATCCACGTCATCATCCGGAACGGGCATTATTTCCGTCACCTATTATAATGCCTTGTCAGCGCATCAGTCAAGTAAAGTCTGTTCGAAATCACAGCGGCGAGTCGCAAAGGCCATTCATAAAGTCAAGAACTCGCTGCCTTTCTGTTTCATTTGTTATTGGTGCTGGACAGTAGTTATTGTAATCCGACGTATAGACATAGCATGGGATAATCTCGGAAACCGATGCAACGAGCGTGCCGATATAGTCAACAGCCAGTGTGACCTGATAAATAATCGTTCTGTTTTCCGGCTGTCTGTGTCCTCCAAAGCAGAAATTCGCCAGTGAGTACAGAATCTCCGCTCCATTGTAGCTCTCCATTGGCTGGAGCCAGTGCGGGTGGTTGCCCAGCACCAGATCCGCTCCACTGTCCACAAGCTTGCGTGAGGCGCGGACTCTCCACTCCTCCGGCTCGTGCTGTGCCTCAGTGCCCCCATGGTAAAAGACCACCTGATAGTCCGAGTCACGCTCCGCGCTGTGAATCCGCGCTATGATGTCATCAACCTGCTGTTCCTCCCACAACCCGTGACATATGACGGCAATTCGAAAGCCATGCTTTTCCAGATACAGTATCGTATCCTCATCGCCGTAGAGAAGTCCCGCATCTGTGACAGCCTGTATGGTATCCGCTGTCCCCTCGTCCCCGTAGTCCCCGGTGTGGTTGTTGGCAAGAGACACACCCTCCACGCCGGAGGACGTAAGTATCTGGGTGTTGGATGTCCCGGATTTGAACCAGAACGCCGGATCGTCGGTCTTAGGCACAGGCTCCAGCTCCCTGTCCGAAAAAACATTTTCCAGATTCACAATCGTGTAATCATCTGCTTCAAAAACAGACCTGACATTCTGGAGAAAATATTCCGGCTCATTGTTTTCCGCGTAATCGTTGAAGCTTCCGGGCGTTGTCTCATCCAGCATGCACGCAAGGGCACAGTCACCGGCAAAAGAGAGCTTGATGGTAAAGGCATAATCCTCTCCGCGTACAAGATCTGGAAACAACTCCTCCTCTGCCGGTTCCAGGTCAAAGTCAAGCTCCGAACCGGAACCAGGAGCAGGCTCCTCATAATATGGCGAGAATTCCGCTGTGGATGACCCGCCGGGATTATTCTGGTCTTCCTCCGGCTGCTGAACGCGACCGCTGCAGGAACAGAGTCCAAGCACTGCAGCCATGGCCAAGGCCAGGGAGAGAAACCGTTTGATCATGGCAAAAACCCCTTAAAAAAGCTTCAGTGAAGCTCTGATTAATCCGGCTGGAGCAGTCTGCGAAGGCAGAGTATTATAAAAGGCGCTTAAAATGTGGGGATTCCGCTTGTTTAAGGTCCAGGCAGCGCATTTTAGCTGAAAAGGTCCGTGGGATGCTCGGACGGTTCAGCCGGAGGTTCATCAGCTCTCTGGCTGAAGAATCGAGGGAATCTGCGGCAATAAATCCGCCACAGAAAACGGAAGGACTGCTGGTCTTGTAAAGGCATCCAGTACAAGTCCCTCAAGCTTCGACGCCGCGTGAGCCATACGCAGACACTGAAGCACATCCAGCCGGACAATTGAAAATTGGGCCATGTACTGTTCAGGAAGCTGCCCAGGCTGGGAAAAGACAGGAAACCACCGCTTCCCATTGCTGGAGGTGAGGTATTCCGGTCTCATCCTCACATCGTCCTTATTCTGAACCACCTCGCCCTCACGGGCGCTGCGCACGCGCATCTCATCATCAGCGCTGAACTGCACCTTCACCGGTACACAGACCGTGGAATCCCGCAGACAGCTCAGAAAGGGATAGAGCTCCCGATCGTGCCCGGTCTGCAGGTATTTAAGCTTGAGTATAAGCAGTGTGGTTCCGTCAGCCAGGGCCTCAGGGGTAACGACATCATTCATGAATACTCCTCCTGTTGGCAAGTGTCACCGGGGCGTCCGGCGGTGGTGAAGGATACGGACAAAGCTTGTGACCAGAAGCGAGCCGATGGCAAGACATCCCGCAACTCCGAATGTCTGAAAAAAAGAGCTCCAGAAGAGCTCCAGTTCGCCGCGAAGCCCATAGTCCATTGCCTGATATATGGTCAGGCCCGGTACCAGTGGGAAGAATGACACAAGCAAATATGCTGTGACAGGGCATCTGCGCACACGGGCCATGATCTCGGCATAAGCTGCCACTACTGCAGCGGCGAAGAACGCCGGTGCATAGACGTTGCCCACGCAAGGCACGAGCAGTTCATAAACAAGCCATCCCAGACCGCCTCCCAGGCAGCAGAGCAGCGCACCCTTTCCGTGGATATTGAACGGAAAACAGTAGCCATAGCACCCTACAGCTGCAAAGACACAGTTGAGCAGCGGGCCATAGGACACCTCCGTTCCGGAGCTCTCCAGAATGCTGAAGTGCCGGCACAGCGCCATGGCGAGACACGTTCCAAGCGCTATGGCACATGCAGAGAGCATCGCACGAACAAAGGTGGACAATCCCGCTATAACATCGCCCGACAGAAGATCAGTTAAAAAATTAGTGAAAACCAGTCCGGGGACAAGCGCCATAAGTCCCCCTGTGATAACAGACTCCACATCCAGCTGTATACCGACAGACAGGAAAAAGTAAGCGAGAAAAGCCAGAGAGAAGCCGCCCGCAACAGTTGCAATGAAGTAATTGCAGTGGATTTTGTCCAGCATTGTGACGCACAGACCCGCCGTGAACCCCGCCAACCCCGCTGCAACGGCCTCCATGAACCCTCCTCCGAAGAAAAGCGAGAAGAACATCGAGCCAAGAAAATATCCGAAGAGCTTCATTCCCACGGGAAATGTAGTATGTCTCTCCCTTATAAGGAAAACCCTCCGCAGAAGCTCGCCCGGGTCCTGTGGCGGGTCAGAGCAGAGCTGCCTTGAAAGAGCGTTGAGGCTCTCCAAAAGGGCAATGTCGTTCTGTGGAGGAGTTGCACGGTGCATACGTGTGTGAAGGTGTCCCTCCCCATCAGCGATGCTGATAATCAGGCAATTCGGGATAGCAAAGACCTCTCCGGCTATGTTGTACGCAGCAAGGATGCGGTGAACGGTGTCCTCCACACGATATATTTCAGCGCCGCAGCCAAGCATCTCGCAGCCCATTTCGCAGCACCCTTCCAACAGCAGATCATAGTCCACTCCTGATCCTCTCCATTTCCGCGCCTTTCATCCCATACGTGCAGACAGAGCCCTTACGGTACTATGTGTAATGATAGCGCTTTTTTCCATTGAATGCAAGTCTCTTTTGAGAGAAGCAGCCGTTTTACCAGTCGGAACGCAGAAGACATACCAGAAATACAATAGAGCTCAGGGTCCATGTGAGCGGATACGCCCAGGCGACGGTGGAATAGACCGGGAAGAACCTTATGGCGACGGTTACGTAAAGAATACGGAACCCGCACCAGAACGCCAGCATAGTGAACATAGGTATAAACGACTTTCCACAGCCCCGCAGCACCCCTGCTGCACAGTGAGAGAACGCCAGAAAGCAGAAGAAAAGGCTGACAATGCGCGCGTGAATCGCACCAAACTCGACAGCCTCCTCAGTATCCACGAACAGACGTATAGCAAATGGAGCAAAAAAGTAAAAGAGGACCCCGATAAGTTCCGCGATTATGACACCGGAAGCAATGCCTGCAAACGCCCCTTTCTTTACACGATCAAGCTTCTTTGCGCCAAGGTTCTGGCTGATAAAGGTAGGCAGCGCCATGGAAATACTTGTTATGGGAAGAAAAACCACACCTTCAATACGTGCGTACGCGCCATGGCCTGACATGGCGAAGGAGCCAAAATTGTTGATATTACTCTGAATAACCATATTTCCAATGCTGATGACCGAGTTCTGTATGCCGGTGGGCAGGCCCTGTTTGAGAACCTCACCCATAAGGGCGGGATGCAGACGGAGCTTACGGAAGTCCAGTCGTGTCACCTCATTCTGCTCTCTGCACATACGCGCAAGGCAGAGCACTGCACTGAGGCCCTGAGATATAACTGTAGCGGAGGCGGCGCCGCCCACACCCCACCGGAAGCAGGCAACAAAGAGGAGGTCCAGCACTACATTGGCCAGTGAGGAGAAAATGAGGTAATAAAGCGGGTGAAGACTGTCACCGACTGCCCGCATGACGGCCATGCAGATGTTGTACAGAATAACAGTGGAAACTCCCGCAAAATAGATACGGAAATAGGTAAGCGCATACGGCAACACATCTGCTGGAGTGTTCATCCATCTGAGAACCGGGGAGGCTATAAGCAATCCGACTGCGGTGGACAGGATTGATGCCAGAATTGCAAACAGCACGTTGGTATGTATAGCTCCCTGAACATTCTCCTTGTCGCCGGCCCCGAAATATTTGGATATGACAACGCCTCCTCCGATGCCTATACCGTTGAAGAATCCGACGATGAAGAAAGTGATGCTCCCTACAGAGCTGACAGCGGCAAAAGCCGAGTTATCCGCAAAGTTGCCCACCACCCAGGCGTCAGCCAGGTTGTAGAGCTGCTGGAGAAGCTGCCCCAGCAGAATCGGCATGGCAAACGAAAACAGGGCCTTGCCTATAGGCCCTTCTGTAAGAGAGATACTCCGCCGCTTTTTTATGTGAAAACTAACCATTTTGCCCCGCTCCCGGTCTCTCCGGCGTCGCGAAACCCGCCGACCATAGAGCCAGGCCTGCGGGTAAAACAGAGAAAAACGCTCAATTGAGAGGAAAGATTTATGAAGAAGATGTCCCGTTGTAAACGGCAGGAAGATCTGCCGCTTGCCGCAAGCTGTTTCGCTCGCCTCCGGCGTGACATCCGCGAAACATGCACATTATAGCAAAGTGGCCATACAATGGCAAGTGACGGTTTGCACAAAATCCCCTGTGAGCTCCTCCTGTAAGTTTACAATATTTTCACTGCTTGTTTTCTTTAAGTTCATGAATTGCGAATATCATCGTGGTGATTTTATTATATGAGGAAATGACAAAATGCTGAAACTAGTAAACATTACAAAAACCTATGTTACAGGCGATATGCGGCAGCAGGCGCTGGATGGTATCAGCATCAGCTTCCGAAAGAATGAGTTTGTCTCCGTTCTGGGACAGTCCGGTTCCGGGAAGACGACATTACTTAATATAATCGGTGGGCTGGACCAGTACACGTCCGGAGATCTGGTCATCAATGGAAAAAGCACAAAGGAATATACAGACCAGGACTGGGACACATACCGCAACCATTCAGTTGGCTTTGTCTTTCAGAGCTATAACCTCATTCCCCACCAGAGTGTCCTGCGGAATGTGGAGCTGGCACTTACACTCAGCGGTGTAAGCAAGGCCGAGCGAAGGCGTCGAGCTGTCGAGGCGCTGAAGTCGGTTGGTCTTGAGGAACACTTACACAAGCGGCCTAATCAGCTCTCCGGTGGACAGATGCAGCGTGTTTCAATTGCGCGCGCTCTCATTAACGACCCGGACATACTTCTGGCAGACGAGCCCACAGGAGCACTCGACTCTGAAACAAGCCTTCAGGTCATGGAGCTTCTGAAGGAGATTGCACAGGATCGCCTTGTGGTGATGGTTACTCACAACCCGGAGCTGGCGGAAAAATATTCCACCCGTATAGTAAAGCTGTTTGACGGCCGCATAACCTCCGACTCCGACCCATATGAGGATACAGACAAGGCGCCTGTTATCACGAAGAAGGAACAGAAACGCCTCCGTATGGAGCAGAAGAAGCGTTCAATGTCCTACCTGACGGCGCTGTCGCTGTCGCTCAATAACCTTATGACAAAAAAGGGGAGAACCTTCCTGACGGCTTTTGCGGGGAGCATTGGCATAATAGGTATAGCGCTTATACTGTCGCTTTCCACTGGCATCAACAACTATATTGACGATGTGCAGGAGGAAACGCTGTCCAGCTACCCCATAACAATCGAAGCAGAGACCGTTGACATGAGTTCTCTTATGTCGTCAATAATGGGTGTGCGAGCAGAGGAAAATGAGAAGCCCAGGGAGGATGGGCGCGTCTACTCTTCGTCAATACTATATGATATGCTGAACTCAATGGTCAGTGCAGAGACAACAAAGAACAATCTCCGTGCGTTCAAGGAGTATCTGGACAGCAGCAGCGAGATAGAGGATCTTGCGACCGTCCGCTATACCTATGAATTTGATTTTGATGTCTACAGCGTTGACGAGAACGGAAATGTAGTCAGGAGCGACATGGCCTCTCTTCTTGAGGAAGCCATGACCGCTCTTTACGGCGGTAATTACTCGGCCTATTTTGACTCGATGGGTTCCATGTATGACATGATGAGCGTGTGGACGGAGCTGACACCGGGCGAGGACGGGGAGCTGATAAGTCAGAGTGTTAAGGATCAGTATGACATCGTATACGGTACGTGGCCGGAAAATTATGATGAGGTAGTGCTGTTCGTTGATCAGAACAACGAGATATCGGACATGATGCTCTATGCTCTGGGCCTTTTGCCCTCTGAACAGATGACTGAGATGCTTTCTGCCATGCAGGATGCCGTTCAGAGCGGCGAGACACCGGAAAACGAGGAGCGCAGCTGGAGCTATGAGGAGCTTTGTGCATCCAGCTATAAGCTGATTCTCACGTCGGAACGCTACAGAAAGGATACGGTAAATGGCGGCTATGTTGATCTTGGTGAGACTGAAGCCGGCCTGAAGCTTCTGTATGACAGCGCTGACGTGGGCACAGACCTGAAGGTCGTTGGAATAGCCCGTCCCAATGAAAGCGGCGGACTTACGACCGCGGCCATAGGCTATACCAGCGCCCTGACTCAGTACGCCATCGAGACCGCCAATGCCACCGATGTGATACAGGATCAGCTCAGTGATCCGGAGACTGACGCGGTATCCGGGCTGCCGTTCCCCAAAGAGGATGACAGTGAGCCGGAAGATGAGGAAAAAGCAGAAATGATTCGTGAATATCTGTCCACACAGGATGCACAGCTTCAGGCAGAAGCTTATCTTGACATCCTGTCACAGCCAAGCGAGGAATATGTGGAGAGCATGCTATCTACGCAGATGCAGGGCATGACCAGGGAGACCATAGAGGACATGATAGTCGAGCGGTATGCCTCGCAGATCGGCGTTGATGCGTCAACCATCATGTCCTATATTGAAGCTATGAGTGACGATGATCTATTCTCACAGGTGGAAGTGGCGGCAGCTGAGGCGATACGGCAGCAGTATTCGGAGGCTGTCCGTGCGCAGCTCTCGTCAATGAGTATCGACCAGCTGGCGGGATTGCTTGACTCTGCTATGGACCCGGAAGGCTCAGCAATTCCGGGCGTGGAAAGCTTGACGACAGATCAGCTGGCGTATCTCTACGATGCCTACATGCCCCCGACACGCTCCGACACGACCTATGAGGATAATATCAAAAAGCTTGGGTATGTGGATCTGGCGAGTCCATCATCAATAAGCATTTACGCAGAGTCCTTCTCCGGTAAGGACCACATAGCGGATCTTATCGCCGAGTATAACGAGGGTGTCTCGAATGAGGACGATGAGATAACCTACACAGACTATATAGCGCTGCTGATGAGCTCAATAACAGATATAATAAACGCCATAAGCTATCTTCTCATCGGTTTTGTGGCAATTTCGCTTGTTGTCTCCTCCATCATGATTGGCGTCATAACCTACATCTCTGTTCTGGAGCGGACAAAGGAGATTGGTATTCTCCGCGCCATTGGCGCTTCAAAGCGGGATATTTCCCGTGTGTTTAATGCGGAGACGCTTATTGTCGGATTGGGGGCCGGTCTGATTGGCATAGGTGTGACTTTGCTTCTTATCATTCCCGCGAATGCCATTATCCACAGGCTGACTGACATCCAGACACTCAGCGCGGTGCTGCCGGTGGGTGCGTCAGTGATTCTGGTGGTTATAAGCGCACTGCTTACCATCATAGCCGGTCTGCTCCCATCAAAGCTAGCCGCCAACAAAAATCCGGTAGAGGCGCTGAGAACCGAGTAAGAGAGATATCTGTAAGTCCCTGTGCTTAAACTCAGGCGGGAAGGGAATATCATCCCCTCCCGCCTGAGTTTGCTTTGTTTCCGCGGTATTCCCACAAGATGCGAGTGAAACGTCGATAGAGATATACGGGGAGTCTATCGCAAATCCGCGAGAGCGATTCGCGATAGATGTTTCATGAGAAAGGCGGGAATGCGCAGGAATGCCTTAGGTATTTCAACCATAAGAGCGCATCTCTGGCCGAAATAATCCGCTGATCGCCGATGACGCATCCGTCTCAGGCTTCCTTAGCAACCGGCAAGTCCCTTTTGTCGTTTTTTCGTTTATTATATACGTTTCCCATTACACATGTGATCTCCGAAATACTTTCTTGTTTCCTGCTGAACCACGGGGGAGAGGAGTATCAGAGAGATCATGTTGGGCAGTATCATCAGAGCGTTCAGAATATCTGAAATATGTATTATCAGATGGAAACTGAGTACAGAGGATAGCAGCACAGCGGCTGTAAACACTGCCCGGTATGGTATAATCACCTGCTCTCCACACAGGAACTCTGCGCATCGCTCTCCATACAGTGACCACCCGGCTATACTGGTGTATGCGAAAAGGAGCATTGAGACAGAGAGAAACACAGCTGCGGGCCTGACTCCGAAAACCGCTGCAAGTGCCGCACCGCAGATTTCTGCGCCAGCTGCCTCCATAGACGGCAGCGGCACACCTGAGACAAGCACCAGCAGTGCAGTCAGGGTACACATAACCACCGTATCGGCGAAGACCTCAAACACTCCCCAGCATCCCTGCTCTGCGGGACTGCCGGCATGTGCTGAGGCGTGGGCGATAGGAGAGGAGCCAAGCCCCGCCTCATTGGAAAACATCCCTCTCCTGAGGCCCCAGGATAACGCTGCTCCGGCTGTCCCGCCGGCAGCCGCGTGAAAAGAGAACGCTCCGCTGAAAATACTCGCAAGCACTTCCGGGACACGTTCAAAATTTGCAGCCACCACAGTAATTGCGCCAATGGCATAGAGCAGCGCCATAACGGGCACCACCCGCGCCGCCATCCGGCCACGGCCGCCGGCCCCTCCTGAGATAGTTGCGGCAGTTGCAGCTGCCAGCACAGACCCAACTATTACACAGAAGCCCTTACCTGCTCCCGCCCCAGGGAAGAGAGCATCCGCTGCACTGCGCAGAGTAGTCATCACGCCGCCAACCTGCATCATGCAGCCTATACCGAAGGCCGCCAGAGCCTCAAAGAGCGAGAATGCCTCCGCCAGCCAGCGATACCTTTCGCCAAGTCCATTTTTTATGACATACATAGGTCCGCCCACGAAACCAGTATGGAAGCGCTCTCTGAACCGGACAGCAAGTACGATCTCTGAGTATTTGGTCCCCATTCCGAAAAGTGCTGATACCCACATCCAGAACACCGCGCCGGGCCCGCCCATGCACAGCGCCACTACCACTCCGGTGATGTTTCCGGTGCCAACCGTCCCGGCAAGCGCTGTACAAAGCGCTTCAAAGGGCGATACATCCCCTGTCCGCTCCTTGTGGAAGAGTCCACCAAATACCGTCTTCATCATTGTTCCAAACCGACGCAACGGCACAAAATCTGCTTTCCACATAAGGAAAAAGCCACATATAAGCAAAAGCGCCGCCGTGGGCATTCCCCACACCGCCTCGTCGAGGCTGGATAGAACCCTCTCCGCCTGTTCTCCCATATTTCACCCCCTTGATAGCTGCTTATACAGACTATGCATGGGGTGAGCGCATTATTATTGGATGAAAAGGGGGTTTTATTTCTTTTTCTCCAGCAGCGAGAGGACTGCGGAGTCAAGCAGCTCACCTTCCGCAACTGTCTCAGCAGGTCCTGTAAGAAATACATCAGTCACCTTTTCCCCATTTTTTGTGAGCGAGACGGAGAGCTCGCCTCCCGGCATGGATATTCTCACATTCTGTCCGCTGACAAGCTCCCTGAGTGCAAGTACAGTGGCAGTTGCCCCACAGCCGGTGCCGCAGGCAAGAGTGAAATTCTCAACTCCACGTTCGAAGGTCTTAGCGATTACATGGTTTGCTCCAATCATCTTACAGAAGGTCACATTGGCTCCCTTGGGAAATCCCTCATAGTGACGGATCCTGCGGCCCAGCTCCCGAAGCTCATCTTCCGGCAGATCCTGCCAGCCATCTGAAAAAACCACCGCATGGGGGATACCTGGGCTGCCCTGCTCCACATAGCCACAGTCAAGGTTTTGCCCGTCAATGACGACCTGAAAGCATGGTTTTATCACTGTTGGATCTGCGAGACGTACCGTATAAAGACTTTCATTGACTCGCTGCCCTGTCACTGTGCCTGAGATGGTCTCTACCCTCACAAGATCCCCGCCTGATAGGCCCTTCTCGAAGGCGTATCGGGCTATACATCTCGCCCCGTTTCCGCACATCTCACCCTCACTCCCATCGTCATTGAAAAACACCATACGCAAGTTGCCGTCCCCTCTCGGATGCTCCACTACCATAAGTCCGTCTGCACCTACCGATAGTCTCCTCCGACATATGCGCCTGGCAAGCTCGGGATAGCACTCAATCGGAATACTTCTGTCCCAGTTATTCAGAATTACAAAATCGTTTCCAGCACCTTGCATCTTCGTAAACCGCATTGAAAAGCCCTCCTTGATATATTATGCAGAATATGTTACTATATCATTCCGTGAAGCGAGTGGGCATTGCACGATTGCCTTAATACGTCAATCCCTGCATCAAATAAAGGTACAAAGTCAGCCCTGAGACTATTGTATCACGTCCTCCATTCTGTTTCAACCGTGCAAAGAAATTACAGCGCTGGAGATTGCCTGAACAATTTGCGTAATCGTGATACTTCATTTATATATTTATTTTACTCGTCTCTCAAATTAAACACAATTTAACAACAAGCCTTATACAATAGGTCGTGTTCAGCTTGAAACAGCGGTTGAAAGCAGTGCCGGAAACAGCGAATACACGGTGCATAGAAGGTTTTTTCGTTTTTTTGATTTTCCCTGTTGACGTTTCTCCATTTTTGTGCTATACTTTGCAAGTGTTGTTCGCTGGCATAGCTCAGTCGGTAGAGCGACGCACTCGTAATGCGTAGGTCGTGTGTTCGAATCACATTGCCAGCTCCATCAGATCCCTGTTTTACAGGGATCTTTTTATTTCCTTTGCATCCCTCCTGACCCTATCTTTCCTGTCCACGAAATCTGGACAGAAGTCTCTTTCCGTTAATTTTCTGTAAACCCCTTGTTTTACGAGGTAAAATAGTGTAAAATAATTCTTATCTCATTAATTGCTTTGGAGGCTCCGTCATGAATAAAAAATCTATCTGGACCATCATCGCCGTAGCGGTTGCAGTTGCCGCTGCTGTGACCACTGTAATCCTCTTCAGGAAGCAGATTTCCGACTTCTTCGCTGGTCTGAAAGCTAATAAGGCACACAAGGCCGACTCCTCCGATTTTACTCCTGAGGAGTTTGAGGACTTCGCCGATATTTAATTGCATTACCCTTTGTAAGTTCCGGTTCACCCTCGCATAACTCAAACGGTCGCTTCAGCCTGAAGCGACCGTTAATCAAAACGGGGGGATATACTCATTTTGAGTCTCAAAGCTCTTGACCTTTCATCCTGACTTCTGTCAGGATACCGGTCTTATTAAGAGCTCCGCCCCCGTCTGCCTCTATTATGCTCAATCCGATAGATTATAAACATTTTTTCGTCCTGCTCTTCCTTTCGTGTCCCATCTTAATGTTTTAAAGCTGTGAGGGAGTCATCTCCATGACTCCCTCACAGCTCTTTATGGGTCACAGTACAACCCCATCCTTGAAAATTGATATCTCTCTCGCTCCGCGTTTCTCGGAGCTCGTCCTCCTGCCGGAGGCCACCTCCATGACATAGTCAAGCAGTCTGTCTCCCGCTGCGTCCAACGTCTCTCCTTCGGCCACTGTCCCCGCGTTGAAGTCTATCCACTCGCCCTTCTTCCTGAACAGCGCCGTATTTGTGGATATCTTTACAGTGGGCGCCGGCGCTCCAAAGGGTGTGCCCCGTCCTGTGGTAAACAGTATGAGCTGTGCACCAGCCGCTGTCAACGCCGTGGCAGATACCAGGTCATTCCCGGGCCCTGAAAGAAGATTCAGCCCCTTTTCCTGCACGCCATCGCCGTATCGCAGTACACCGCGTATCTGTGCGCTGCCTCCCTTTTGCACGCAGCCGCACGACTTGTCCTCCAGCGTGGTTATACCTCCAGCTTTGTTGCCTGGGCTGGGATTCTCGTACACCACCTGCCCGTGGCTTACGTAATACTGCTTAAAGGCATTCACCATGTCTACCGCCTGTCTGAATATCTCTTTGCTCTCACACCGGCTGAACAGAATGGACTCTGCGCCAAACATCTCCGGCACCTCTGTCAGTACCGTCGACCCTCCAAGCGCTACAAGCCTATCTGAAAAACGTCCGACTGTCGGATTCGCCGTTATCCCGGAAAGTCCATCCGACCCGCCGCACTTCATGCCAACCACCAGTTCCGAAGCCGGGAGCTCTTCGCGTTTAAACTCCCCCGCGTAATCCGCCAGCTCACGCAGCAGTTCCGTCCCTGCCGCCAGTTCGTCCTCGACCTCCTGACAGATGAGGAATTTTACACGCCTTTCGTCCCACGCACCAAGCTCCGTCCTGAACTGCTCCATTGTCAGATTCTCACACCCCAGCCCCAGAACCAGCACGCCTCCCGCATTGGGGTGTCGTGCCAGCGCCGCCAGAAGCTTCCTCGTCTGGGCGTGATCCCCGCCCATCTGACTGCATCCAAAGGGGTGCGGGAAAGCGTACAACCCTTCCACACTGCCGCGTACCAGATCCTGATTCTCCCGTACAAGCGATGCGGCCACTGAGTTTACGCAGCCAACTGTTGGGATTATCCACAGCTCATTTCTTATCCCGGCTCTTCCATCCGGCCTTCTGTAGCCCATGAATGTCCTGGGCGCCACATCCGGCAATGGAAAGCTCTTATGCTCATAGGTGTATTCCCCGCTCTCTGACAGGCCTGTACGGACGTTGTGCGTATGAACCCACGCCCCAGCCGGGATCTCCTCCCGCGCTATGCCTATGGCGCACCCATATTTTATGACCGTCTCGTCGGCGTGTATATCCGTGAGGGCCAGCTTATGACCACGCGCCACATCCTCCAGCGCCGTTATCCTGGCCCCGCCGATCTCCAGTATCTCCCCCTTCTTCACTTCCTCCAGGGCAACTGCCACATTATCACTTGGATGGATACGGATCGCTCTCATGGGCTCCTCCTCACAGGCATGCGGCGTACACCGCCAGCGCACCCTTCTCGCGGATCGCCTTCAGAAGCTCCGTCACAGCCGCCTCAAATCCCGCTATCTCCGTCAGATCCTGCCCCCACATCTGCTGGTTTGACATAACAGCGTGTGTCAGCTCCGCAGGTGTATCATTCCTGTGTTCATAGTAGAACTCCAGAACCCAACGGTCATCGGAGACTATATACTCATTTCCCTTTGGACGCACGCACACCAGTCCCTTGTCGCTCAGCTCTCTGATCCCGCAGGAGTAGAACGCCTCCAGCGCAGCGAAGCTGGCCGTGAGGCAGACAGGGAGGTTGCCCGTCTTCTCTACATACTCAAGAAAGCTTGGCATGTTCCTCGCACGCCACTTTGATGTAGAGTTCAATGAAATGCTCATAAGCTCGTGGTTCACAAAAGGATTGTTGAAGCGGTCCTGGACAGCGGACGCAAAATTCTCCAGATCACTCCTGTCCAACGGCAGAGTGGGGATTATCTCATCATAAAGCATCTTGTTCATAAATCCCCTCACCGTATCATTCTGCATACAGTCTCTGACAATGTCGAAGCCCGCCAGGTACGCACCCAGCACAAAGCCTGTGTGTGCGCCGTTCAGTATACGGACCTTCCGCTTCTTGTACGGCGTAACATCCGGCACCACCGGACAGTTCAGGCCGGCTTTTCTGAATGGGAGCTTATCCGACAGCCACTCAGGTCCCTCAATATTCCAAACTCCAAATACCTCTCCTACGTCAATGAGATCATCGTGATACCCATTCTGCTCCTCAAGGCGCTCCACCTCCGCGGCATCACGTATCCTCCCGGGTACTATGCGGTCAACCAGTGTGGAACAGAAGGTGCAGTCCTCATTTACATACCTCCTGAACCCATCCTCCAGATTCCACTGCTCCGCGTACTGATTTACACACTTCTGCAGCTCTTTGCCGTTGTTGTCGATCAGCTCACAGGACAGGATTACAAGTCCGCTTTTCCCCGCCTGCCAGCGTCTGTACAGCACCTGTGTGAGCTTGCCTGGGAAGGAGGTGGGCGGCGTATCATCCTTCCCGCAGGACGGGTCGTAAACTATTCCTGCTTCAGTAGTATTAGAGGCTATATACTCCAGGTCATCTGAAACAGCGACTTCCATCATTGCCTCATAATCTTCCTGCCGGTATGGGTTCAAGCACCTCGATACGGATGATATGACACGCTTCCTGTCAACCTTCTCGCCGTTCTCCCTGCCCCGCAGGTAGAGGGTATACAGTCCCTCCTGACTGTTTATCAGGTCCGCCAGCCCCCCTCCGATGGGCTGCACAAGGACACACTTGCCATTCCAGTCTGCCTTTTCATTTGACACGTCGAACCAGTAGTCCACAAAGGCACGCAGGAAATTGCCCTCCCCGAACTGCAGAACCTTCTCAGGCGCCTTTTCCAGAATGTAGCCTTTATAGCCGGACTTCTTCAGGACAGAGTAATTGAGCTTTTCCATTCTGTTTCTCCTCTCACAGCCCAAAATAGCGAGCGGCATTCCTGTAGCATATCCCCTCCACTATTCTGCAAAGGGCCTTTTCATCATTTGGATACTCGCCGTTCTCCACCCACTTCCCTATGAGATCGCAGAGAATTCGACGGAAATAATCATGCCGTGCGTAACTGAGGAAAGACCTCGAGTCTGTCAGCATGCCCACAAAATTTCCAAGCAGACCCAGGCTTGCCAGCGACCGCATCTGAGCCTCCATGCCATCCTTCGTATCGTTAAACCACCAGGCTGAACCGTGCTGAATCTTCCCTGGCAGCTCATCCGACTGGAAGCAGCCTATGAGTGTCCCCAGTTGCTGGTTATCCGCCGGGTTCAGTGAATACAGGATTGTCTTCGGACAGCAGCCCTCCACCTCAAGTGCGTTCAGGAGCTCCCCGATGGACGCTCCGCAGGTGTTCTGTCCTATCATATCCACCCCTGTGTCCGGACCCATTGTCTTAAATATCCTCTGGTTCACATTTCTCACACAGGAATAGTGGAGCTGCATGGCTATGTCAAGCCTGTGGTACTCTCTGCCCAGGTGCAGCAGCAGAGCGGTCTGATATCCCTCCGCCTCCTCAAGAGACACTGCTTCTCCATTCAGCGCCTTCTTAAGAGCTATGTTCGCCTTTGTCTCCGGAACCTGTCTGAACGGTATGTAGTCCAGTCCATGATCTGACGCCCTGCATCCGTGCTTCTTAAAATACTCCAGACGGACCGTCAGCGCCTCACAGACTTCCTCCACACTGTCCAGCGACTTCTTCCCTACGCTCGCAGCAAGTTTAGCTATATACTCAGCAAATCCGGCCTTTCCAATGTTGATCGCCTTATCAGGGCGGAAGGACGGATATACACCCACTGTAAACGTCGGGTCTGCGGCTAATTTCTCATGCCACTCCAACGTATCGATCGGGTCGTCGGTCGTGCCGATCATGGCCACGTTGGACTGCCGAATCAGGCCACGCGTCGTCATGTCCGGATCGTTCTGAAGCTTGTCTTCAGTCAGCTCCCACACCTCGTCCACCGTATCCGGCGTAAGCACCCCATTATATCCGAAAAACTTGCGAAGCTCCAGGTTGCACCAGTGATACATCGGATTTCCTATGGCCAGCTCCAGCGCCTCGGCAAACTTGCGGAGTCTCTCCTTCTCCGGCTTGTCTCCGGTTATATATTCCTCCGGGACGCCATTGGACCGCATCACACGCCATTTGTAGTGGTCGCCGAAATAACTCCCGTCTGCCTGTCTGCCGCCCAGCCATACCTCTGTCAGATTATCAAATCTGCGATCCTCATAGATCTCCCTCGGGGATATATGACAATGATAATCCACCAGAGGCATTGCCTCCGCGTAATCGTGGAAAAGGTGCTTTGCAGTCTCTGTGCCCAGCAGAAAATCCCTGTCCATAAATTCTTTCATTCCACCCGACTTCTCCTTTTCTACTTCTGCATCAGATGCACAGCAAAGCCGCCGAAGCTCTCCTTGAGGTAGATCGCCTTGGTGCGTCCCTTTGCATCAGTTTTGCGGGACTCCTCGTTGAACTCCACGCCCTGCCGCTTCAAATGCCACTCCGCACGTTCAACACTGTTTGTACCAATGCCGATGTGACCCTTCTCACCAAGATATGGTGTCTTCATGCACTCAACTGCCGTTCCCGCAAATACTGAGGAATTTCCGGGCTTGAACTCAAGGTTGAAAAGTGCGCTGAACGCCCCTGCCACCTTTTCAGCCTCCTCCGCGCTTCCACAGTTTATGCCGACATGTCTCAGCTCGAAACCGAGCATCGTCCGCACGGCATCCTTACAGATCGCGGTTATCTCGTCCCACTTCTCCCCATCTATGAGGTCCTTCTTCACCATCCAGGTCCCGCCGCAGCAGAGGATCTGGTCAAACGACAGGTAATCCATCATGTTCTTTGTTGTCACGCCGCCTGTAGGCATCCATTTGAGCGTCTTATATGGTCCTGCCAGGGCTTTCAGTTTCGCAACTCCCCCGTTCTGCTCCGCAGGGAAGAATTTCACTACGTCCAGTCCCAATGCCATCGCCTGCTCCATCTCACCGGCTGTGGCAGTTCCCGGCGTCATAAGCGCTCCCTTGGACAGCGCGTATTTTGTCACCTCCGGGTTAAAGCCTGGACTCACTATAAACTTGCTGCCCGCGTCAATGGCCCTGTCCACCTGCTCGCAGGTGAGAACTGTGCCCGCGCCAACTATAACCTCAGGACACTCGGCCGTAATACGGCGGATCGCCTCCTCCCCGGCGGCTGTACGGAACGTAACCTCCGCTGCCGGGAGTCCGCCCGCGATGAGAGCTTTTGCCAGCGGGACCGCTTTGTCAGCGTCCTCTATTGCAATCACTGGCACGATACCGATGTTCGACAGAGTTTTCAGAACTTCGTTCATGGAAATTCCTCCTTAAATATTATGTGTTCTCCAGGTTCTGCCCTTCCGGCAGATCATCCATGGAGCGTATTTTTTTCAGTACTGGAGCCGCTGCCACCAGCGCAGACACACCCGCCAGGATGTTGCTTATCATCATGCAGTAACCCACGGCCTCGTACCCGACGTCTGTGAATCGCTGAAAAAACCACAGCACCGGAACACGGAACGCAAACACCCTGAGCACATTCAGAATCAACGTAAGCTTTGTATAGCCGTACCCCAGGAGCAGAGCCTGAACCGCGGAGTTTACGCCGAGGGTGATGTAACCCAGCATTTCCCATCTGTGTATTTCCACTATCATGTCGCAGAAGCTCTGGTCAAACTGATCCTTTGACTGTGCAAACAGCCTCGCCACCCACGGCAAACCGGCCGACATCCCCACAAGCCCCACTACGCCTATTGCCACGTCCACGGCCATCACCCAGGCAAAAAGCCGCAGTGTCCGCCTGTACTTACCTGCGCCGCGATTCTGACTTATGAGGGCGGAGGCCCCGTCCAACACTCCGGAATGCCAGTTAGTCGTCAGACCACCTATGTTGTTGGATATGCCCAAGGCTCCCACCGTAAGCTGGCCATACATGCCTGACATGGAGTTCACAAGCACTTTCCCCGCGGCGAACAGCATCTTCTCTGCCGTCACCGGGTACGACAGATTGAGTATCGGCACTATAATCTTCTTTTTCAGGCTGATATTTTTGGGTGAAAAGCGGAAAGCCCCCCTGTCCCTGGCCATGGCGATCACTGCGTACACCAGAAGGACCATCTGCCCGGCCAGTGTGGCAAGAGAAATCATCACAACGTCCCCGTCCAGGCCGTAGACAAAGAACGCCGAAAGACCCAGCTTCACTACTACTATCGCTATATTTAATACAAGTATCCTCTTTGCGTGTCCGCGGCTTCGCTCAATGGCTATATAGACCGTGTTGAAGAAGCTGACCACAAGGCAAAGTATCTCCACGCGGAAATAGTCGACTCCGGTTGTTATAAGTTCCTCCGGAGTGCGGAGCAGTCTCAGAAACGGCTCAGCAAATGGAACCAGGAACGCCGTTACGATAGCACTTAGCACTATAGCCATTGCATAAAGGGTGGCTGTGCCCTGTTGAACCTCATCATAGGCTCCTCGTCCATACGCCTCAGATATCTTGATGGAGCCACCTATGGCCAACCCCGAGCCTATTGCCGTTATCATCAGAGTAATCTGTGTCAGACACGACACCGCAGATACCGCGCTGGAACTTATATGAGACGCCATCAGCGCATCAAAAATCTTAAATATCTGCTGTAACGCCTGGTAAAGTGCCAGCGGACCGCAGACCTTGATAAGGAGCCTCAATGGCGGCGCTGTAAGCGCGTACGTCCTGAATGCCTCGTCTTCTCCCGACACGCCTGATTTCATCTGCTCTTCGGCACCTCTCTCGCCTTCTGAAATTTTCTAGTGTGTCAGATATATCCCGCTTTTTATGGCTGTTTGCCCAGGTACGCAAGTATCCCGCCATCCACATACAGTACCTGTCCGTTTACAAAGTTGCTCGCATCCGACGCAAGAAATACTGCCGGCCCCACAAGATCCTGCTCGGTCCCCCAGCGCCCTGCCGGAGTCCTCGCCACGATGAATTGGTCGAATGGGTGTTTACTGCCGTCCGGCTGCACCTCCCTCAGAGGCGCGGTCTGCTGAGTTGCCATATAACCTGGCCCTATCCCGTTGCACTGAATATTACATGAGCCATACTCTGAACATATATTCCGTGTGAGCATCTTCAGCCCACCTTTGGCAGCTGCATAGGCAGAGACCGTCTCACGCCCGAGTTCAGTCGTAAGTGAACAGATATTTATTATTTTTCCGTGTCCCTTCTTTATCATATCCGGTATAACAGCCTTGCTGACTATGAACGGTGCTACAAGGTCCACTGACACAACACTCTCAAAGTCCTCTACCGCCATGTCGCACATCGGCACCCGCTTTATTATCCCGGCGTTATTCACGAGAATATCTACTGTCCCTACGTCCTCACGGATCTTCGCTATCATGTCCTGAACCTGTGGCTCCTTAGTCACATCAGCCACATAGCCTCTCGCCTCTATACCTGCCTCAGTATAAGACTTAAGTCCCCTCTCGCGGCTTCTCTCGCTGGAGCAGTTGAAGCAGACAGTTGCTCCAGCTTTTGCCAGCCCCACTCCTATTGCAAATCCTATTGAATGCGCTCCCCCGGTTATGAGAGCCGTCCTGCCTGTCAGGTCAAACATTTCCATTTACAGTTCTACTCCTTTCCCCGATCTCTTAAGCTCCGTATAGCACAGCAAAAACGGTGCCAGACCTTTTGCATCGTTCTCCACTACCGGCTCGGAGATGTAATATTCGTATGTTCCATCCCGTCTTCGGTTGTCCTCCGGACCCAGCCCCGCAACCAGGCATATCCCGCCCAGATTCAATTTGCCGTCCGTCTCGGTGAGGCACCGTGAACATATGCTCTGAAAGATCCCTGCGCCCACCTCGGCATAGGACTCATCCAGGACGCCAAGCCGCACTCCCTTCAGAAAGAAATACGCCACCATTGCTGAACCGGATGTCTCAGGGTAGTTGCCCTCCCGTCCTATCTGATCCGGAACCTGGAAGAGCATTCCGGTTGCCTTATCCACATACCTGATCAGACTCTCCGCCAGTTCCCCTGCCAGACCTGACAGTTTCCCCATCATCTCCTCCTCTCCCTCCGGCAGTATCTCCATGACATCCACCAGCGACGCTGAAAACCAGCCAAGCGAACGGAGCCATGGATTTTTAGATCTCCCGTCCTCTCCTGCCCAGAACGCCCTGCGGCTTTCATCGTAACCATGGCGGTAGAGCCCCGTCCCGGTGTCGTACATTCTGGTCCGGACCGTGCGGAACTGATTCAATATGTCCGGCAGATCCTTTCCCCCGTTCTCCTCCACTGCGTACCTGGTATAAAACACCTGGGCCATATAAAGGCCGTCCAGCCACACCTGATTCGGGTAAATCTTCTTGTGCCAGAAGCTTCCCTCCTGTGTTCTCGGCTGACGCAGTATCTGTCCATGCAGCTTCTCTATGGCAAGTCTATACTTTTCCTTGCCGCTCTCCTTGTATACGTCGAAGAGCGGCCGACCCTCGCACAGATTATCGAGGTTGTAGTCCTCTTCCCTGTACCCAACCATGCTGCCATCCTCTGCCACATAGTAACTGAGGAAATTTTCCGCAAACTCGTAATACTTTCTCTCACCCGTTATGCGCCACATGGACAGCATCGCTATCATCATGCACCCGTCAATGTAGTTCCATCCATTAACCTTCCCCTGACTTATCTTCTCAATATTCCAGAGTGGCTTATCGGGTGTTGATTCTGTCATCATACGTTCTACAAAACGTTCTATCGTATTCATCAGAACTCTATTACCTCCCTTACATTCTCCGCCTTCACTCTGTCGCCAAGCTGGCCCTCCATCCTGACATTATGCAGATGAACACTGTCAACACAGTTGAAATACAGACCCCTGCGGCACTCCTCATTGACATAGTCCATCATTGCCGGTCTGCCCGGAGTTGCGTCTTCCCTGAAGGTAAAGCTCACATTTTCAATTGTCACTGAGCCGACCGGGCGCTCCGTCAGACCATAAAAGTACCCGGCTGCCCACTCGCAGTCAATGCACGTCATGTCACGGAACACAAAGCTGCCCAGATAAGGCGTAGTATCATCCACCGGGTGCGGCTCCTTGCTCCACACAATCTCCTCATGACCATCCGGATCGCAGAAATAATACATGTTTATTACCAGCGGACACATGACGTTTTCCATGCGTATGTTGGAGAACTCAACGCCATCTATGACAGCATATTTTCCACGTCCTCTTCTTGTCTTTATACGCATCCCCCTTTCCGTATGGGAGAACAGGCATTGACTGACATCAAGCTGCCTCACTCCGCCGGACATCTCGCTGCCCAGCACAACCGCACCGTGAGCGTACTCCATAAGGCAATTCCGGATTGTAATGTTCTGACACGCCGTCTTATACTTCATGCCTATATACATCTTGCCAGACTTTATAGCTATGGCGTCATCACCCACCGAATAGCGTATCCCTATGAAACGAACGCCGTCACACGCCTCAGGATTGGTCCCGTCGGTATTCGGACTGTTGCTCGGCGCCTCAACTGCAATGTTGTAGAAATTTACATCCCGGCAGAAAAAAGGATGGAAGTGCCAGGAGGCGGAGTTCTGACCTCTGATTCCGTGAAAGCTCACGTTCTCGCAGTGATTAAGAAATACCAGTCTCGGTCTGCCTATCTTCCTGGTTTTAACATCGAGCCACCAGGTTGAATTCTGGGCGTTCATGTCAATTGCGCCCTGACCTACAATATTTATGTTCTTTGCATAAAAAGCGCTCACAAGGCTCTGCCTTGTGGGAAACGGCAGCCCCTCCCAGGTGCTTATCTGCAGTTTGTCCCCTGTCTCACCATCTTCAATCTCGCCGGGAAGTATTCTGTAGTGCTCCTCATCTGTGTCACCAAGCAGGACAGCTCCAGCGCAAAGCTCAAGAGTCATGTCAGACTTCAGGACGATGGGTCTTACGAGATATGTGCCGCTGGGAACTGTAACCCTGCCTCCCGCCGGGCAGACATCAACAGCACACTGAATCGCATCCGTATCGTCCGTTCTGCCGTCCCCGACCGCGCCAAAGTCCTGAACACTGACACATGCCGTCTCCTGTTCACACGAAAACGACAGAATATCCTCACCTACAGCAACGGTGTAGCTTTTTCCCGGCGTCAGATCATAAAGAGAAAAAACATTGGTGCGCACGCCCTGAAGGGCAGGCGCACCATCTAATGTTACGTCATAAGCCTCATCCGCATAATACGGGCTTTGATTCTCCAGCTCAAAGCAGGCTGAAACGGAGCTTTTATACAGTAAATGAAATTTCATGCTTCTCTCCATCCCGCTTCTCCAAACCCGACGGGCCGGTAAATCCCGCCGGGTCAGATCTCATCATTTTTATGCCCTCACAGAAGCTCCTGTGTCGGAATACCATCCATATCGTCAAAGTCCTGATTCTCACCGCACATGCCCCAGATGAAGGTGTAATTTGAAGTTCCCACTCCGCTGTGAATTGACCAGCTGGGGGATATCACAGCTTCTTCGTTGTGCATGACTATGTGGCGAGTCTCCTTGCCCTGCCCCATCATATGGAATACTGCCTGGTCAGGAGCTATATCGAAATAGAAATACACTTCCATCCGACGTTCATGTGTATGGCATGGCATCGTGTTCCACACATTCCCTGGAAGAAGTGCCGTCATGCCCATCGACAGCTGGCAGCTCTCGCACACAGCGGGATGGATATACTGACGAAGTATCCGCTCGTTCACAGTTACCTGAGCGCCAAGGTGATTGTATCTCGCCTTATCCATCGGAATGTAAACCGTCGGGCAGGTCCTGTGCGCCGGGCAGGAATTTACATAAAACTTCGCAGGATTCGCAGCGTCAGTCGACCTGAACACCAGCTCTCTGGTGCCCATACCTATATATATTCCGTCCCGGTTACCTATTCCATACTCTGTCCCGTCCGCCACTATGACACCGGGACCGCCCACATTAATCGCTCCAAGCTCCCGACGCTGCAGAAAATACTCCGCCGCAAGCTCCTTGCAGCTCTCGAGCCTGAGCTCACCGTTGACCGGCATCACGCCGCCCGCAATAATTCTGTCCTGATGTGAGTACGTAAGATTTATCGAGTCGCTCTCAAAAATATTCGAAATGTGATAGTGGCGGCGAAGATCCGCTGTATCATAGTGCTTGGAGTCCTCCGGATGATTAGCATACCGGACATCAAAATTCATAATTATACACCTCTTCTTTACTTTCTCACACAGATCTTTCTCATATACCTCTCAGGACCCTCGGTTTAATGCTTTATGACATTTTCCGTCTCACCGTCGAAAAGATAGACATTCTCGTATGGGATTGAGAAAGTAATCTTCTCATCCACATCAGGCGTATCATGGGGATCAACCTTCAGAATTGCCCTGTCCTCCTGTGATGCGACGTACACATTGGTGTTATCGCCCAGCATCTCCGTCAGTTCGACACTGCACTGAACCTTACATGCGTTCTCCCTGCTGCCGAGCTCTATCGACTCCGGACGGAACCCAAGTACAACTGCCTTGCCCTCCAGGGTGGAAATCTTACCCTTCAAAACTCCTGTAAGGTCGATCAGATTCTCACCAAAGGGCAGCTTGCCGCCTTTCACCGTTCCCCGGATGAAATTCATCGGCGGCTCTCCGATAAACCCAGCTACAAACACATTCACAGGGTCAAAATACAACTCATGAGGAGTACCGATCTGCTGGACATACCCGTCTTTCATAACCACAATCCGGTCTGCCAAGGTCATGGCCTCCGTCTGGTCATGGGTAACATAAATTGTTGTCGCCCCTGTCTCACGGTGTATCTGAGCTATCTCGGCACGCATGGTGACGCGCTGCTTGGCATCCAGGTTAGAAAGCGGCTCATCCATAAGGAATATGCCCACTTTCCGTATGATAGAACGGCCTATTGCCACTCTCTGGCGCTGACCACCTGACAATGCTCTAGGCAGCCGATCGAGATATTCGGTAAGGCCGAGTATCTTGGCGGTCTTCATGACCTTTTTCTCGATTACATCCTCGTCCACGCCCTGAAGCGTCAATCCAAATGCTATATTGTCGTATACCGTCATCTGCGGGTAAAGCGCGTAGCTCTGGAAAACCATGGCCACCTCGCGTTCTCTGGGACCGAGCTCATTCACACGCTTTCCGCTGATGCGGAATTCTCCGCTGGAGATATCCTCCAGACCCGCTATCATTCGGAGCGTCGTCGATTTCCCGCAGCCTGACGGCCCAACAAAGACAATGAATTCTCCCTTTTCTATGGTCAGGTTGAAATCATGGACCGCGTGGAATCCGTTGGGGTAAATCTTGTTCACGTTAACTAGCTCCAGGCTCGACATGACTTTCCCTCCTGCACTATACTAAATTTTATCATGTGCCGGCCTCTCATCCTTGCCGGGAGGCCCTTTTTGCGTCCTCAAAAATCCTCTGTCCCAGGTGCTTCAGCTCTATAAGCGCAAGATCACACCCGAGATAGAACAGTCCAAAAAGTATCGGCTCTACACCCAGCGCTATTGTGTCCGTGTCACCGGTCAAAGCCATAACTACACTGTTTATCACTGTGTATATCGTCCACACGAGAAACAGCACCACATAGGCGTAAAGTATGTTCTCAAAATAGCTGGCGAAATTCTTCTTCGGGAACATCATCCAGCGGTCGTTCCCGCCCTTCGTCTCCGAAAAATTGCGAAGCACGTTGTTCGTCAGAAGATCCGTTATAATACCGATCCCCAGCCCCAGAATCACAAGCCGATCCAAATCCGCTGGGACAGTGGTCCCCAATCCCCAGTAGAAGAAAAAGCACGCGGCAGCGGGAAACCAGAATTTAACGAAATTAACCTTCAGCCAATTCGGAATCTTAAGCTTCCCGCCCGAATGGTACTTACGCAGCTCCTCCGGCGAAACCTGCGGCGAATTCTCCTTCGTAGCATTTACGAGATCGTCAACCGCCTTGGTCTTAAGCTTGTAGTATTCCTCCGCGGGTTCATGTGCCTGATTGCTGCCTTTGCTGGGTTTCTTTGCCATCTCTGAACCTTATTCCTCTCCGGAAATATCTATTGTACCAATGTCCTCCGTCTCCTCCACCTCAATGCTGGTGCGTATCTTCTTGATGAGCTTGGAATAGACCGGCAACAGCACTATCAGAACAACTGAAATACAGATCAGTATAATGTGTGTCTGGAGATACGATGCCGCATAGGCAATATAAGCGGTGTCCGTGGTCACGACAATCGGGCTCTCCGCGCGATTGATTGCTGCGTATATGGCGTTCAGATATGTCACGTCTGCCACTACAACCACGGCAAGCATCACGAACATCAGTGTGAGCATCACCTTATTCACAGGCTTCCTGCGCGGAAAAGCGTTGCCGAAACAAACCATGGACAGCATGGAGAACAGCATGGTCGCAAAACCACAAAGTCCCATGTTCGAGCCCTGTATCCTGGACGTAGTATTGGATATTGCCGTAAGATGCAGAGAATAGAACAGGAATGTTATGACCAGCATCAAAAGGGGAATATTCTGCGGGCGGCGTTTCAGGGAGACAATAAGCTTACGGACAGCCTCTTTCACACGTGCGCCAAAGCTGACTTTCTTTTTTTCCATAACTGCTCCCCTCCTCTACCTTATAGCCTCAGTAGTGTCTTTATCAAAGAGGTGTTTTTTCTTTATGGCAAACTGGACCTCCTGGCCATGCTTGTAATCCATCCAGCCTTTCAGCTTAGCCGTAATCTTCGCTCCGGAGGCTCCGCCAATTGTACCGTATACAAGCGTATTCATGCCCAGGTTCTCGTTATTCGTCACCGTCACGCCAAAGCCCTTGCCCTCCTCAATGTTCTCCGGACGGACGCCAAGCAGTATCTCCTTACCCTGATAGGGCCCCAGTACTTTCTTCTCATCCGGCTCAAGGGCGGCCTTAAATCCGGGACCCACAAGCTCATTCCCTGAGACCTTAACGTCAAAGAAATTCATAGGCGGAAGGCCAATAAAGCTTGCCACAAACACATTATTCGGCGTATCATAGAGCTCAAGCGGAGTGCCTACCTGCTGCACATGACCCATCGACATACACACTATACGGTCTGCAAGAGTGAGCGCCTCAGTCTGGTCGTGGGTTACGTACAGCATTGTCGCTCCAAGGCGTTTATGCAGGAGCAGAATCTCTCTTCTCGTAGCGCCGCGAAGCTTGGCGTCAAGGTTCGACAACGGCTCGTCGAAGAGGAATACCTTCGGGTTACGTACTATTGAACGTCCCATGGCGACCCTCTGCCTCTGGCCGCCTGACAGCTGCGCAGGCTTCTTATTAAGCTGCGAGGTGAGCCCCAGTATCTCTGCCGCGGCCAGCACCTTTTTGTGTATTACATTCGGATCCTCTTTCCTCAGAGTAAGGGAGAAGGCCATATTCTCATATATCGTCATATGACCGTACAGCGCATAGTTCTGGAAAACCATCGCCATATCTCTGTCCTTAGCCGGGGTCTTGGTTATCTCGCGGCCGTCCAGAAGGAGCTTTCCAGCTGATATATCCTCAAGGCCGGCCACCATACGCAATGTAGTTGACTTGCCGCAGCCGGACGGACCAACAAGAACTATAAGTTCTCCATCTTCCACATCCAGGTTAAAGTCGAAAACCGCCTGAACATTATTATCGTATATCTTGTCGATGTGCTGTAATTTCAGTTCAGCCATTGTTGTGCCTCCTTATGCGGATTTCCCCGCCAGGGACTTCATGTGCTCCTCGAGAGCACGGCATTTGATGTAATTTATCACAGCTGACGCTATAAGGCAGGCAGCCGAACACACAAGGTATATAACCAACCTGGTAAACTGACCAGCCCCCATTACCTCCTGCTCCACACCGCCCGATGAGACCACGGCGTTTCTCGCCCGCAGCGGGATAACGAAAATCCGTACTATCTGCATCACACCAAGCGCAGCCAGCAGATACGAATAATTGACCTTATAGTTCTTCACACCCTCGGAGGAAAGAAATGTGGCCAGCAGGAAAACCAGATTATATATGATGGAGGCACCTACAAGAATGGAGTAGTACCATGTGCCCACATCGGATTGATAAATGCTGACAAAATAGAGAACATCGAAAACAATAGCAAGAATGGCAAGATTTGCGGAGGTTGAATTCTTAGTAAACCTCATTCTGTCTCGCTTCAACTCCAGATCTTCATTCATGACGCTGCCGCCTCCCCAAATAGTATGTTTCACGCTGTATGATCCACAACAGGAATCTCTTCATCAGGCTTACGCCTTAGCGCTCAAAAGCTCAGTCTCACTCTTCATGAGCGCGTTCTTCCAGATCAGGTTAAACACCAGGAGTCCAGCTTCGATAATGAGGAGCGCGAAAAGCAGGTAATGTATATCGAACCAGAACGTGGACTCGGTGTAAGCAGTCTTCCACATATCCGCATGGACCTTCAGAGCAGCAAAATCGATCTGTAGAAATTTCGCCTTATACTTCTCTATCTCTATATGTCCCCACACAGAGACAGCCACTGCAGCAACAGCGTACAGCACTGAAGCAAAATAGTTTCCTATATAATACTTTCTGCGAGTGTTAGTATTAGTTATAAACAGAAGCAACGCCAGCAGAATAAGCCCTATTGACGCCATCAGCAGATTCTGGTTAAAGCCCTGCATCTCGTAATAGACGTAGGAACCCGGCACGTCGGTTTCACTGAGATTGTTTGGATTCACCATGGTGCTGTACAGGGAATCATACAGGTCAGTCATGATCCCCAGCGAGTAAACGAAGACCGCTGCACTGACACAAACAGCTATCAGGCAAAACAGCTTCTGCAGTTTCATCTGTCTTTTATACATAGCGACCTCCCTGTTTTCCCCTTCCCCGTCCCCCAGGTTAAGTCCTGGGGGACGGCGGGTCTGATGGCCGCTTTCGTCGCGGCCCTGTGGCCAGTTTCTATTACTTTATTGTATCGTAGAAGCTCAACGCCCTCTGCCATGCAGTGTTCTTCAGCTGCAGGTACTGCGTCCCGCTGTATGTTGTCGCAACAACCTCGGCGGCTGTAGAGGCATCGTGCATCCCCTCCACCGTGTACCCGTTCACGATTATGTCAATGAGGAGGTTCGACTGACTCTTGGACTGACCGAAGCGCTCATCGCCAAGGTCGGTGTAGCTGTTAATCATGTCCTGCTCAGCCGGGTAGTTCGGAAGAATCGTCGGAACTATGGTATACCACGCGTTATCACAGACCGCAAGCTCCGGATGACGGATCACCCCAAGTGCGATTGCATTGGATATGTGCGCAGCGCCCTCCTTCCCGACCTCATGCGTGCACTGATATTCAAAGGCCTGGCTCTTCAGGAACGACAGCGTGGAACCAAGATACTGACGGGCATAGTTTGTATAGTTCCCGCTTGCTTTGTCCCAAAGCTCTTCATAAGTTGCATCAGCAATCACCGGCATCTCTTTCCCGTTGAAGCTGAAGGTCACATAGCTGCCATCAGAATTTGTCTTGATGAAAGCGTCCGGGCCATAGCTCATGAGAATCTGGCCCTCCTCAGAATAGGCGTAGTCAATCAGCTTAAGGCAAGCATAAAGCTTATCCTGATCGTCGCCCACACCAGCCTTGGAGATTCCCCATCCATCTGTCTTGACGGAGCGCCATGACTCGGTAAAGCGCATATATACTCCGTCCTCATTCGTCCCGTCATACCAGCGAGCCACCGGCACCATCACTGCCATGTACTTCTCGCCCTCATCCAGCGCGGTCGCGTTATACAGAGTCTGGGTCTGGTTATAGTCGTAGTGCATGAATCCCAGGTCATTTTCAAGGTATTTCTCGGTGGTCTCATCAGACATATCCACAAATGCCTTCGAGATCAGGCCCTCCTCTACCATTGCGTGCATCCGCTCCATGGCCTCGTAGGTCTCTGTCTCCTGACGGGCGTCATGAAGCTGGTTGTCGGTCCCTACATAGAGGTAGTCCTGGCGTGACTCAAGGCCGCGGACTCCGAAGAGAGTTCCGGCAAAACGGAACATATCCACACGTCTCTGGTTGTTGGAGTCTTCACGGGTGAAGAGTCCCTGCACTGAATTCGTCCCGTTGAGGGTCTGCGGATTTGCGACCACGCAGCGCAGCAGAGCCACAAGCTCATCTGCATCCCACGCGGCATTCTGTCCGATAAAGAGGTCGGCGCGATTCTCGCCATAGTAGCCGTCATAAGCCTCGTCAATGTAGGTACGGAGCATATTGACAGCTTCCACTCCTGTCATAGAGCCCTTCGCGTTCATGTTCGCTATGATGTTTCCTGCCGCATCATAGTCCTTAGTCACATACTCAACGCCGGAGCCGTCAGCCTTCACCACGTCAACCGTAACCTGGCCGGAGGTGGGCATATACGGTTCATAGCTCGGGGTGCTGGTCTTATTGCTGGCCGACGCAGTAAATTCACCTGAGCCGTTCAGCAGCTTCTCCACCCAGTCTGTACGCATGAGCGGCATACGCTCTATGTCGCTGACACCGTCAAAGTACGGGCTGAAGTAGATGGCTCCCGTCGCGGTGTCGCCGGTGATGGACATGCGGATGATCGGGTTCTCCTCCAGGTAAGCCTTGAAGTTCGGCATCATATCGAGATACTCAGCGATATTTACGAGGCTCCCCTCTCCGCCGTTCTCGTTGAGCTGAGTGGCGGTTCCGCTGACCATGTCAACCTGGTCCAGCTGCTCCCTCCAGTACTCAAACTCCGATGAAGCAGAGTTCCCCTGGTATTTGTTCTCAAACACCATTCCAAGTCTGTTCTGGACCTCAACCCAGGTGGGCTTCAGGTCGCCGGAGTGATAGGTAATCCCATCGGCAAGGGTAATCCCGTCGCCGGTTACGCTGGCGTCGAAGAACAACCCTGTCTTTGAGCTGTTGTAGCCTGTCGCCATGCGCAGAACAGTCCCCTGCGCGAATGTCAGCTCAGCAGTGGTAGTAGAGGAATCTGCTCCGCCGTTGTCACCGCTGTTCTGGTTGCCGGTGCCACTGGAGCTTGATCCACCGGTGTCACTCGAGCCTGATCCGCTGTTTTCCTGGACGGTGATAGACGGGCCGCAGGCTGTCAGCAGACAAACCAGCATCACCACTGCCAGAAGCACGGCCATTGTCTTTCTGCCTTTTCTCATTTCGTTTATCCTCCTAACACATTTAACTCTTTCAGCTCTTTCATACGGAGGGCATCGCCCTTCGTGTCACCGGACATAATCCGGATAACATCCACATCTGCTTTCTTACTCCTTGACGCCGCCCACGTTAACGCCCTTGGCAAAATACTTCTGAATGAAGGGGTAGATTATAAGGATCGGTATTATGGAGCAGACAATCAGGGCATATATGACGGAGTCTGATGCATAGCTCTCGTTCCACCCGGTCATGAACTCCGGATCCCGGAATTCCTCCAGACGAAGCCGGATGAAAACCTGCAGCGGATGCTCATTTGTATTCGAGATCATCTGCCTGGCCCAGAAGTAGCCGTTCCAGCGGGAAATCGCGAAGAACAGCGCGACTGTGGCTATGGTCGACTTACTCATCGGTATGTAGACCTTGGTCAGAACGTTCATCTCCGTGGCGCCGTCAACAATCGCTGCTTCCTCAATCTCAGACGGGACACCCTCGAAGGCGTTCCGGAGCAGAATGATGTTCATCGCAGCCATGCCCATCGCTATAACCACCAGCCACTTATCATCCGTTATGCCCACAGCATCGAATATCTTCCCTGTAGCTATGTAATTCAGATACTGCGGCACAATGCCGGCTGAAAACCACATTGTAAACACCAGGAAGAAGTTGAAGGTCTTCCTGAAGAGCAGCCTCTTCTTGGACAGCGCATAAGCGCCCAGTATTGCCACCAGCATGGACCAGATTGTCCCGTACAGCGTTAGGAACAACGTGTTTGAATAGGAATTCCAGAACATGTTGTCGTTGAACATTCTGGCAAATGCCTCAAACTGGATATCTTTCGGCAGAAGCACGATCTCACCGTACTCCACCGCGTGCCGTCCGCTTATCGACGCCGACACTGCGTAGACAAACGGGTACAGGCACAGCAGAGCAAAAATCGTCAGAAGGGTATAACTTATGATCTTAAATATAAGTTCCGAAATTTCAAGCTTTCTTTTCATTTCTCCACCACCTGACTTTACTCAATACAGGGACGTATCAGACGCCTTGCGTGCTATGGTGTTGGCGCCAATCACCAGCAGCATGCCCACCACGTTGTTCATCATCTCAGCGGCAGCGGCGATACCGGTTCCGCCTCCGCCGGAGCCCATGCCATGGCGGTTTGCGAAGGTGGACACCACATCAGCTGTCATATATGTATTGGTGTTATAGAGCAGCAGGACCTTCTCGTAGCCGATGTTGAGCAGCGAGCCTATACGGGTTATCAGCATGATGACGATAGTCGACAGTATGCTGGGCAGCACCACATAGCGCATCTGGGCCCACTTGTTGGCTCCGTCGATCTGTGCCGCCTCGTAGCTTGTAGGTGAAATGGCTATGATAGCTGCGAAGAAGACGATACTGTCATAGCCCGCGCTCTCCCATATGCCGCTTATCTGGTAGATGGCCCGGAAGAAGCCGGGGTTATTAAGCAGACCTGCCTCCGCCGTCTCCTGTGAGATAAGATGGAGGTTTGCCAGAAGCTGGCTCACGATGCCCATTCCGGTGGTGATGGAGCTCTGCTTCACAAGCATTGTCACGAGGGACGTCATTACGACGGTGGACATGAACTTCGGCAGGTACGTCAGGACCTGATAGACACTTCTTGCGATATCAGACTTGATCTCGTTGAAGAAGAGCGCCAGAATAATCGGCATTGGAAATCCGAAAAGCAGACCATAGAAACTGATTATGAACGTGTTGCGCATTGCACGCCAGAAATCAAGTGACAGCGTGTCTCCGCCCACCAAGAGCCGCTTGAAATGCGAGAATCCCGCGAAGAACTGCTCCGACACTGACTTCACAGAATCCGGGACCTTAAAGCACCCCAGGAGCTCATACATGGGCATATACCGCCAGAACAGGAACACCAGAAGCATCGGCACAAGCATCAGGTACAGTCGCCAGTCCTTGAGCACCGTCCGCCCCACGTGAAGCCAGTAATGCTTCTCCACGTCGTCGCGGACGGCCTGTTCAGGATCCTCCCGGTAGACGCCCTTCTCCTTATCGAAGAGGATGAAATCGGCTGCTTTTGCTTTCATCATATCCGTCTCCTTTTATTAATATTGCGTTCACAAGTTTTCATTATTCTGGATGCGAAGAAGGTAGTGCTTCTGGTTCTCATACAGCCCATCCAGTCTGCGTGCGATCCAGATGATGACCAGAGTAAAAACGTCGGAAAGGGAATCTGTGGTAAAGAACGCCAGCACCCCGCCGAAGCTCTCGCCCAGAAGCGCTGCGATAACGGCCCTGCCGCACTGCATGAGGAGAATCACCGCCAGGGGAAAGAGCATTGACAGCCACTGACCGGTTCTCACCTTCTCATAGCCCACCTTGCGGAGGATGAAAACAGCCGGGAGCGAGAACAGATTGCCCACTGTGTAGATGAGGATCTGTTCCATTGTTCCGCCTGAGTACACACAGAACAGAAATCCCGAAAGAGCCGCGTGTATACCGCCCCAGAAGCCCCAGCGCATATACACAATGGAGGTCACGGCCCCCGCCAGCGACACGGTAAACGGCTGATCGCTGAACATCGAGGAGCCGGACACCTTGACGATTATAAACTCAAATACTGCCAGGACAACTGCAAGGAGGAGAAGATCTATTGAACGGTATTCTTTGATTGTACGCTGTCTCATGAGGCGACATCCCACCTGAAATTCCCGGGGAGTTTGGGCAAAGTGTCACTTATGGCGGACAGGTCCCCCCGGTTTTTTAGCTAAGTTATATTATAAGCTTGAATTGCCCATTTGTATATGGACAAAATCTCTTAAAATATGGACAAAACAATCAGATTCCTCTTGTTACGCTTTTATTTTTCTGTGAAATTTGCTAAGATATATTGCACGAAAAGCGACAAAAGCTCCGTTTCAGGCAGAAATTCCGGCTGAAACGGAGCGGGAAGGGAGAAAATGCACATGAAACTCACCGCCGGAGACGATTTAACGCAGGCGCTTCTCAGGGCGCGGAGCGGGGATGAGCTGTTCCTGGCCGAGGGGGACTACCGCTGTAAGCTCATGGTCACGGTACCCGGGATCACGATAAAAGGTGCAGGAGCGGCGAAGACCCGTATAATATGGGGCGACTACGCCAGGAAGCTGGATGAGCTGGGCCGCGAATACGTGACCTTCCGAACCTGGACAGCGGCAGTCTGCTCAGATGGAGTGACAATGACGGATCTTTCAATCATAAATGACGCCGGTCATCCGGAGAAGCTGGGACAGGAGGTGGCGCTGACGGTCTACGGCGACGGCTTCACAATGGAGCGCTGCATACTCTCCTCCACACAGGACACGCTGTTCTGCGGTCCCCTTCCCGACGACCTCATAGCGCGTTATGACGGATTTCTGCCCGACGCACTAAGAGCTGCAAGGCCATGCCGTCAGAGCTTCCGTGACTGTCTCATCGAGGGGACTGTGGACTTCATCTTCGGCTGCGGCGAAGCTCTTTTTGAGGACTGTGAGCTCCGCTCCCTCAACGACGCGAGGGGTGTGGGATACATTGCCGCGCCGGCTCATGAGCTGCGGCAGACGCGCGGCTTTAAATTCACAGACTGCCATATGACGGCAGAGGCCGGAGTGGAGCCGGGGAGCGTCTATCTTGCCCGCCCCTGGCGCGACTTCGGCCTATGCGAATTTGAAAACTGCTCCATCGGAGAGCACATATCTCCTCTTGGCTTTGACAAGTGGAACGACACCACGCGCGACAAAACCGCCCGGTTTTACGAGACTCCCTCCGTCGCCGGACGGGTCCCATGGGTCAGGTCCCGCTAAGGCCCTGCATCTCCTCCCGGCGCTTTTTCATGAACTCCGTGGGGGAGTAGCCGAAGTACTTCTTGAAAACCCTTGAAAAATACAGCGCGTCCCCGAACCCGCAGCCCTCCGCTATCTCCACCATCGTATACTCTCTGGACATGGCCGAAAGCATGGATTTGGCCTTTTTCATCCGCAGATCCGTCATGTACTTAAGCGGGGTGAGCCCCATCTCCTTCTGAAAGAGCTTCCGGAGGTAGTCATAGTTGAACGGCATCTGGCGCAGCTCCCTGTCAAGCTCGAAGTCGCTGTCTGAAAAATTCCGGATAATACTGTTGCGTATCTGCTCCACAGGCTCTGAAAACTCACGGTTATCGCGGAACACTATCATATAGCTGGAGATAAGCTCACCCAGGGCCGCCAGCACCAGCTCCTGGCGGCGTATGTCGCTGAGATAATAGAACTTCGCCTGGGCAAAGGCTATCTGCATATGTCTCTCCGAATCGTCGTCCACCATAAAGGCGCTTTTATATGGGAAGGCGGGGTCCGCCATTGTGAGATGTATATTCGTAAAGCCATTCGAGCCGCTGTTCATGTGCCGTTCCTTCGGAGGAATCGCCACAGCCTCACCCTGATGGAAATTGATGGTGGTGCCGCTCTCAAGCTGGAAGGTTCCCTCCCCCCCTGTACAGTAGATGAGCTCCCAATGGTCATGGCTGTGCCACCGCTCATCGTATATACGGGAGGACTCGCCGACGTAAAGAATGGTATTCACTCCTGCGTCCCCTCCCCGACGCCTATTCCAAGCTCCTCAAAAAAGCCGAGCTCCGCCTCAAACCATCCGGGGACGTCCCGGCTCATGTTCTGAATTGCACCGGATGTATTTGTGATAATGTCCGCTGTGGACAGCCCGTGGCCGCCGTTGCGGTAGACATGAAGTGCGAAATCCACCCCTGCCTCCTCAATCGCCTGGGCCAGCAGCAAAGTGCCGTAACACGGTACTGCGCCGTCATTTCGCGTGTGCCACAGAAACACAGGCGGCATATCGCTCCTCACAAGCTTCTCTAAGGACAGTCTGTCCCTCAGCGCCTTGTCCTCCCCGCAGAGATTGTCAAAGCTCCCGCTGTGGGTCCTGCCCGCAGAAACTGTCACCGGATAGCAAAGACCCAGCGCGTCGGGCCTCAGTATGCAAGGCTTCGCTATGTCCGCGACCTCCTCCCCGTCCCACATGGTCCCAAGGAGCCCCGCAAGGTGCGCCCCGGCGGAAAATCCCATGACGGCGACCTTGCCGCTCCCTATACTGTACTCCTCAGACCGCTCTTTTATGTAACGCATGGCCATTGCGGCCTCACGCAGTGAAACCGGGAACCTCGCCGGAGCGCAGGAGTACCTCAGCACAAACGCTGCAAACCCCGCAGCGGCAAATCTGAGCGCCACAGGCTCCGCCTCGCGATCCGACGTGTATTGATAGCCCCCGCCGGGAAGTATCAGCACCGCCGGGCGAGGCCGCTCATACCCCTTCGGCGCCTCAGGTATAATCTGCTCAAGGTACGCCTCCGCACCGTTGGGAGCCGGCGAACCGTCATATTCGTACAGGTCTGTTCTAAGCGTAATCATTCCTCTTTCTCCCTTTTACATATCTTTATATATCCGTTTTGTTCTTGTTATGAGTTGAATTTTCCATAATCTATATTTTATTGTCCATTTGCGGATCTGTCAAGAGCATTTCCCGGGTCTGAAAAAATAATTGACAGCACATAGTCATGTACTGTCAGATGTCTTCTTCATTTGGTATAGTTCAGAGGTTCCGGCTGCGGTAAACCACAGCCGGAACCTCTGAACTGTGTAAGTGTAAAGTGTTTAAGACGCCGCCTTAAGCTTATGCGGCGCTCCATGCCGATCTTTACGCCTCGTCATATGCCCTCTGCATGGCCTTCCGGCACAACTCCGCATTCTCAGGAGTTGTGTCCTCCAAAGTGGCATAGAGGAACGGCTTTTCCGACTTCACAAAGCGCATTATGCTGCTGTAATCCATCTCCCCGGTGCCCGCTCCCACAGAGCGAAGGCCGCTCCCGTCGCGGACAAAGTCCTTAAGGTGCAGCATGGCTATGGAGTCACCCAGAATTTCCATAAACTCATCTATTACTTCTTCTCTATTGTCCACATTGTCCATATCGAGCAGGTTAACCGGATCGAAGAGCACCTGCAGGTTCTCACTGCCAACCTCCTCCAGGACCCTCAGACAGCGCTGGGCGTTCCACACTATATGGCGCGCCACCGGCTCTATCGCGATAGTCACGCCGTAGCTCTCGGCGCACCGGACCACCGGCTTCAGATTTGTCACAAGCTCATCCAGCGCTCTGTCGCTCCGGCACTCCGGCGTAAACCTGTACTCGGCGTTTGGCGCTCCCGTCTCCGTGCCCACCATGCCGCAGCCGAGAAGCGCTGCGAAACGTATATGGGCGTAATACATCTCCTGTATCTCCCTTAGCTTCCCGCCATCCGGGTGCGCAAGATTGAGATAGTTGCCAAGCACCGCAATGTCAAGACCGTTCTCAGCGAATATGCGCTTAAGGTACCCGGCGTAGCCGGGCGTCAGCGACGCAGGTGTGCACGGGTACTCCTTCAGGGATTTCGTCAGCGCCATGTGCACGCATGTAAAGCCCTTGCCGCGGACCAGCGGCAGCAGCTCCTCTATGGGCACCTTTTCTCCATCGTGAAGTCTCAGTCCAAGCTGTATCATTTTCTTACTTCCTTTCTCTCCTGCTCACTTCCATGCGGAAGGCCGTCTCCCGCATGAGCTTCCGTCTCTCCCGCTCCCTCAAAATAGAGCTGAGGAGCGCTGTTCCCACCGCTGCCCAGAGGCACTGTGGCTCCCGTCCTTTCATATCCCCCGGCAAGCGGCATCGTGGACTGTCCCCCGTTCACAGGCCTGGTCGGTCCGGACTCACCCTGGGAAAGCGGGGCCGTTGAACTTAGTCCGCCTCCCCCAAGGGGCGCTGTCCCGCCCTCCTGCGGGTACAGCGGAGCCGTTGGGCTGACGCCCTGCCCGATGGGCGCTGTGGGACTTGCGCTCTGTGCCATCGGTTCCGTGGGGCCGGCGCTCTGCCCGATGGGCGCCGTCGGCGTACCCGCTCTTACGCCAGGTTCCCCATATCCCCCGGAAGCTCCGTCCGCCGGCGCTGCCTGTGCAGACGGCTCACCGGCGGCTCCGGACAGCCCGCTAACGCTCCTGGCCCCCGCCAGACGGTCAGTCGTCCCGTGGTACCTCTGCCGACGCTGCGTGTCCGTCGGAGCGCGGACTGCCGCGCTCTCCGGCACATATTTTGGCCGCCAGATGAGAAAAACTATAAGCAGTACAACGGTCAGCCCGAAAAGCCCGAGTCCGCCATAGAACATGAGCCGTCCCGGACTCATATCTCCAATCTCCGTTATGTCAAAATCCTTTATAAGCTCCAGAAACTCCTGCATCCAGCTCTCCTCCTCACAGCCAGCCGTTCTTCCGCAGCTCCTCTATGAGGCTCCCAAGCTGCTGATAGTATGTCGTCTCGTCTGAGCTGCGTATCTTCTCTCCCGCCTTCTCGTACTCCTCCTCCGCCTCTCGATAGTCCCGCTCCTCCTGCGGCTTCCCGTTCTCAATTGTTATGTAGAGCATACCGCGCAGAGCGTGCGGCATGAAGCTGCCGGGATACACGCTCTCAAAATCGTCCAGGGCCTTGGCTGCGTTGTCGTACTGCCCAAGCTCATAGTAGATGGTATAGAGGTTTGAATACAGATACTCCTTCGTCACGCCGAGCTCTATCACCCGCTCAAAGCAGTTTCCGGCTCTCACAAGATAGTCCTGCGGTGCGTCCACGTCCATGTGAAACGCGTCAAAGTACGCAAGACCCAGCGACTCCCACAGCACCGTGTCAAACCGCATGCCATCCTCTGAAACAGCCTTCGCCAGTATCTCAACGGCCTTTGTCGCCGGAAGCTCTATCGGGAACTCCCCGACCCTTGCAAGGGCTGCGCCCTCTCTGTAAAGATCCGCAAGGGCGATATAGCAGCGGCGTCTCAGCTGAAGCGATTCCGTCTTATCCAGGACCTCCAGGAACGCCGACTCCGCCTCCACATACTGATCCAGCGACAGCGCCACCTCACCCTGGACATATATCGTCTCCTCCGCATCCGCTCCCTGCTCAATAAGCTCCGCCAGCACCTCCTGGGCCTCGTCGGTACGACCGAGTCTGCCAAGGCATACGGCGTAATCACGCATATTGTCCGAGCTCAGCTCACCGCCCTGCCTGAAGCCCTCCGCAGCCTCCTCGTACATGCCAAGCTCAAAGTATGCCGGGGCCATGGCAAGAAGTATCTCTCTGTCCTCCCCGTACCGCTCCATCGCCTCAAGGCCATAGTCCACGCACTCCTGCCACGCCCCACTAAGATACAGAGCGTACGTCTGGATTCTGTCCGCATCTGCCCTGTCAGGGTAAAGCTCCCGGGCCTCGTCAAGAAGCTCCACGGTACGGGCGTAGTCATCAGCCGAGCACTCCATGGCCTCATCCAGCAGCTCACCGTACTCCGTCTCCCGCTCTCCGCCTATCTTAAGCCACCCTGCGCCCGTCAGAACTATGGACGCTGCCAGCATGACGACTATCACGCACGCTCTCAGGCGCTTCACGGCCTTATACCGCTTATACGCCTTGTCAAAGCGATAGCTGTTGTCCAGATCGTCCAGGATCTCGTCAACATTCTGATATCGGTTCGCCGGCTCAGGCTGGATGCACTTGTTCAATATGTACTCTATGCCGTGGGAGAGCTCCGGGACAAGCTGTCTTGCGGGGACGAACTGGTACGGGGGCTCGTAGGGGCTCTTTCCCGTGAGCAGATGATACATGGTCACGCCAAGGGAGTATATGTCCGTGCGGGCGTCAGTCTGCGCGGTCCCGAACTGCTCCGGAGCGGCATAGCCCTTCGTGCCTATGTATGTCGTATCCGCACTGGACTCCTTCTTGTACTCCCTGGCAATACCGAAATCTATGAGCTTCAATGTCCCATCCGACTGGAGCATGACATTTGACGGCTTCATGTCCCGGTATATTATCGGATGCGGCTCCTGGCTGTGAAGATACCCCAGCACGTCGCACAGATCCCTGAACCACTGTATCCCCTGGCTCTCCTCCACCCTCGGCTGACGGTGAAGAACCTCCTCCAGAGTAATCCCCTCCACATAGTCCTCGACTATGTATATGCAGTCCTGGTTCTCAAAAATATCCACTATTCTGGGGAGCATCGGATGGTTGAGACGCTTGAGTATGTTTGACTCGGCAAGGAAATCAAACTTCGCCCCCTGCTGCTTGCGCACCTCCTTCACCGCCCAGTTGGTATGGAGGCGCTTGTGCTCCGCAAGGTACACCGCCGACATACCGCCCCGGCCTATCACCGCTTTCAGCTCATAGGTGTCATTAAAAGTGTCACTGGTCATCTCTCACATCCGCCCCTTCATCCCGGGTGCCCGGCCTCGTTTATTGTGGTTATCGATCCGTCCGGCGCGATGGAAAACACTGTCCAGTAATCCCCCTCAAGGTCAGCCGGCACATAGTATGTAGCCGCTACCCCGTCCCCCTGGAAGACGCGCACTGTCGCTCCGGAGGCCGCCAGCGTCCCGCTCCCTGCATATCTGTGGACAAAATATGTGCTCTCCCGATCCATGCCCGCATAGATCGTTATTGTCTCAGGTCCATAGCTTGTGGTGTCATCAAGATCCAGATTCACCCTCATCCCGCTGCTGTCTGAATACGCCATCGATCCGAAGTAGACCTCAAAGCCCTCCCCGCTGAGATGTGAATCAAGGTCGCTGGGGTTTGCCCCCCAGGTGAGTACTATCCGCGTCTCCCCCTCCGACAGAACCGGACTTACGGTCAGATCCCACTCGGTATAATAGCCGTCCGGCAGCACCGCCACATTGTGATAGGCAGAGTTAAAGTCCTCCGCAATAAGCTCCACCGTGTAGTATCCATACGGCAGCCCGTCCACCTCGAAATATCCGTAATCGTCCGTGTAAACGGGGTCCTCCAGCACCACTGGCCCGTCATAATTGCTCCAGCCCTCCCGGAACCACACCTCGGCGTTTGGTATCCCGGTGCCGTCAATGACGTTTGTAGTGGAGGCGGAGAAGTGCGAGACGCTCTCCTCCTGGTCGGTATCATCTGTGGGGCCCTCATCCTCTGTTCCTGTGCTCGCTCCCGGCGTCAGGATGTCAGCTGCACCTGTGGTGTGGCTAGTTTTGCCGCTCTCGCCGGCGTCCTCGGACTCCTCCGGTATGAGCACGAAGGACTCCGTATACAGCACCTGCCCGTTCTCGGCGGAGACCACCGACTCAATCCGCATGTAGTTCTCCTCCGTTATTGTGAGCCTGAACTCCGAAGTGGAGAGTCCTGTAAACTCAAATGAACCGTCCTCCGAGGTGGTCGCGGCTCTCACTAGCCTGGGCTCCTCAGTGTTCATGAGATACAGCCGAACTCTGGCTCCCTCCACACTCTCCGTGCCGCCTCCAAGGACATATGCCGACACGGCCCCTTTAATCGTTCCTGTTCCCTCCGCGCCGTCAAGGGCGTGCTGCCACTCCTCCAGGCGCTCATCACCGGTCGCCTTCGCGCCCTGCTCCATCGCGTCCCGGGCCGCCTCCATGTCGCCCTGCTCCACATACATG
>CAYPMJ010000001.1:0-52834 GCA_964411785.1 uncultured Oscillospiraceae bacterium | reverse complement strand
TTGTGGCGTTTGCTGCGATTCTGGTGGTGATTATACTTCTCACGAGAAAGAAGCAGCCGAAAAACCAGGCACAGCCGTGGGCGGCTGAAGCCCAGAGCTACCAGGGATATCAGCAGCCCTATCAGCAGCAGCCGTACCAGCAACAGGATTACCAGCAGCAAAATTACCAGCAGCCATACCAGCAACAGGATTACCAGCAGCAGAATTATCAGCAGACCTACCAGCAGCCAAATTATCAGGAGCCATATCAGCAGCAGTACCAGCAGCCAAATTACCAGGAGCCATATCAGCAGCAGCAGTACCAGCAGCAGGACTACCAGCAGAATTATCATCCTGCAGCGGGCCCGAGCCCGATACCGCCCACCGCGCCGATTGCTCCGGAGACGCCTCAGGCGCAGCCGGCCGGAACAGTGCGCGAGGGAGCGACAGTGGTCTGTGAGAGCGGGGAGCTTGCCGGACGGAGGTTCGATGTGCCCGAGACAGGGATTACCTTCGGAAGGGATGCGAGCTGCGGCGTACTGTTCAGCCCCGGCGCACCTGGGGTGAGCCGCCAGCACTGTCGGGTGTACTGGCAGGGAACAACGCCTTTGCTCATGGATACAGGCTCCAGCTGCGGAACGTTCCTCAATGGGGTGCAGCTGCCTCCGAACCAGCCGGCGGCACTCAACAATGGCGACTCATTCTATATAGCGGACAGGAGCAACACGTTTGTATTCCACGCCGGATGAGAGGCCGATTGGACAGGGAGGTTCGGCATGAGGAAGAGCATGAGGAAGAAAGGTTTTCGCTCGATCCTGGCGCCGCTGCTGTCGGCAGTTATGCTGTTAGCCGCTGCACTGTCGACTCCGGCACCGAAGGTGAGAGCCGATGACGAAGAGAGCCGGATTATCCGCAATGCAAGGAACGGTGTAGTCCGCGTTATCAGCATAAGCCGTTACAGTGACGGCAGCTGCATGATCGCCTCCGGGACTGCTTTCGGCGTGGGAATCTCGGGCGAGGATACCGACACGTTTGTGACAAATTGGCATGTGGTCACAGACGACGGGGAGATAGCCGACGAGATCTATCTTCTGCTGGATACGGATGCGCTGTCTATACAGACCACGTACAACTCCTGGGGCGTCGCTGTGTCCACTGAGCTTATAAGGGGCGAGAACTTTGACAGCCAGGCAATACCGTGCAGAGTGCTGTACACCACCACCGGTTATCCGGATGTGGCTGTGATACAGGCGACATCCCCGGTTTCAGGGATCAAGGCGCTGCCGCTGCTGGCGAGCGAGAACGCAAAGGTGCTGGACACGGTCTATGCCCTTGGGTACCCCGCCGCGGTGGACGCGGACGCGGCCACGCAGAGCGATAGCGTCGTCACCTACCGCTACCTGTCGGCAGTGGAGGATGTGACGGTTACCAAGGGGAGCATCACGCGCATAGCCACACTGAGGTGGGCCGATGATACCATGGCCTTTACCCATGACGCGCACATAAACCACGGGAATTCCGGCGGCCCGCTGCTGCTGGGAAACGGGGCAGTGGTGGGTATCAACACCTACGGCAATACGGAGGATGATATATACTGCCAGTCAATATTCATAGACTACGCGATGGAGGCTCTGGACAGCCTTGGCATAGAGTACGATGTTTACACGGCTCAGACCTCCGAGACGCCTGATGCCGGGCCAGGCGGAGACGAACCTGACGCGTCCGAGTCCAGTGATGAGACCGGGGGTGCGCAGGAGAGCGTTGAGGGCGCAGCGCAGGACACCGGAAGAACGGATGAGGAGAAGGATGGGGACGGCGAGGACGAAAGGGGAAGCGACAGGGTAAGAGAGTGGGAACTCCTGGGCCTTCCCGGGACAACGGCTATCATAGCAGGCGCTGCGGTTCTGGTCCTTGCAGTGCTGCTCATAGTCCTGATTGCCGGCGCTTCCCGGAGAAAGAAAGCACGAAGGACACCTGACCGTGTGCCGCCGGGCGGCGTGCGGCAGCCGGCCTATACCCCTGGCGCTGCCGTTCAGCAGACAGCATTGAGAATCTACGCTGTTGGAGGGGAGATGGCTGGACGCTCGTGGCCATTGGGAGCGCAGCCGGTTACGATTGGCCGTGACACAGGCTGCACAGTGCGGTTTGCCGCGGATACACAGGGAGTCAGCCGAAGGCACTGCACACTGTCAATTCAGAACGGTGCGCTGTACCTGACAGACACTTCAAGCTGCGGAACGTATATATCGGACGTACGCGTCCCACCCAATGTTCCTCAGCCGCTTCGGCCAGGGGAGATGTTCTGGCTGGCGGACAGAAGCAACGCTTTTGTTGTTCGCTGATAACCTGCGGGAGAGACATTCGGCTCTCCCGCTTGCCATTTACAGAATCTGGGGGGATAATATGAAAACTAGGAGGCGGAGGCGCACGGCTTTTTCAAGAGCGATGTCAGTTTGCCTTCTGTCGATGACGGTGGGAATCGCGATAAAGGGCGCTGCCGCAGACGGCGGCTCCTCCCGCAGTTCATGGCGGATAGTCGCGCTTTGCGGGGTTTTAGCGGCACTTGCTGTGGTTGCCGCAGCTTTGCTGCTGCTATTAAAACACCGTGGCAGGAGAAGGACAGACGACGGAGTGACGTGTTCCAATATGCCGCAGACAGGCGCTGAGGAGACGGGAGACGCCATGGAGACGCCGCAGCTGCCCGCGGTGCAGATAGCCAAGTTTCACAACATAGGCCGCAGATCCGGCCAGCAGGACAGCCTTGGGGTGGCGGGGCTGTCAGATGGGGTACTGGCGGTGGTGGCCGACGGAATGGGCGGCCTTGCGTCAGGGGACGAGGTCAGCCAGTGCGTGGTCGCGTCAATGCTTAAGGAGGCAGTGGAGCTTGCGCCCGGACAGATGGACGGCGCACTGGGCGGAATGGTGCAGAGGGTGAATGAGGCAGTAAACGCTCTTCTGGGTCCGGAGCGCATATACCGGAGCGGCTCCACTATGGTGGCAGTGCTGGTCAGAGACGGATTTTTCCATTGGGCCTCTGTGGGCGACAGCAGGATATATCTGTACAGAGGCGGCAGGATTTTTCAGCTGAATCAGGAGCATACCTACGAGGTGGAGCTTAACAGGATGGTCATGCGCGGAGAGATCACCCGAGAGGAAGCCGACAATGATCCGCAGAAAAGAGGACTCACCAGCTTCTTCGGCATGGGCAGACTCAGGTACGTGGATGAGTCCGCAGGACCGATCCGGCTTGAGGCGGGGGACAGGCTGCTGCTGATGACAGATGGCGTCTTTAATAAACTTACGGATGATACCATTGCTGAGATTATCAAAGAGGACACAGAGGTTGAACATATTGCAATAGCCCTTGAGGAACGTGTGGCGGCGCTGCAGGATCCGCTGCAGGACAATTTTACCGCACTGATTCTGGGCTGGTAACCCGGCCAAAGAGGAGAGGGGACGCGCTATGTATGATAATAATCTGAACCGCTGTGTGCATTGCATGGCGCCGCTTGGACCGAGCCGGAGTCCATACTGTCCCAGGTGCGGACAGCCTGTCCGGCAGATACAGCAGCCGGATTACTGTTTAAGACCGCTTTCCGTACTGCACGGGAAATACCTTGTGGGAAGAGTGCTCGGGCAGGGAGGCTTTGGCATAACATATCTGGGGCTGGACCTGGTGCTGGATGTAAAGGTTGCCATAAAGGAGTGCTTTCCTCAGAGTCAGGCGTCCAGGAGCTGCAGCGTCACCAACTCGCTTCAGTGGAGCGGCGGGATGCTCCAGGGGGACAGGTGGAAGGAGAGCTGCGGGAGCTTCCTGAGAGAGGCGCGCAAGCTGGCGAAAATGAAGGATATACCTGAGGTGGTTCGCGTTCAGGATACCTTTGAGGAGAATAATACAGCCTATATCATCATGGAGTTTGTGGAGGGCGTGACGCTCAAGCAGTGGCTGGAGCAAAACGGCCTGATGAGGCCGGAGCAGTGCGCCGCAATGCTTCGCCCGCTCCTTCTTGCATTGGAAAAGGTTCACCAGCAGGGCTTCGTACACCGCGATATAAGCCCGGACAATATAATGATACAGCCGGACGGACAGCTGAGACTGCTGGATCTGGGCGCTGCGAGGGAGCTGAGGGATCAGAGTCGGAGCACCACGCACCTGGTGACAAAGGACGGCTTCAGCCCGATGGAGCAGTATATGGAGGCGGGGAACATAGGCCCATGGACGGATGTGTACTCAATCTGCGCGACCATGTACTACTGTGTGATGGGATACAGCGTGCCTTCCGCTCTTGACAGAGCAGGTGGAGCGAAGCTTGTGATACCGCCGGTTGTGCCGGACCCGATAGCCGCTGTTTTGTGGGATGGACTGGCACTGGATTGGCGGGAGCGGATCCAGAGCGTGGGGGTGCTGTGCGACAGGCTTGACGCCGCACTCGGGCCGCAGACCCCGGCAAAACGGAAGAAATGGCTTGTGCCGTCGCTCGTTGGCGCGGCGGGCCTTCTGGTGCTGGCTCTGACTGTGGGACTTGTCCAGAGAAGCTGGCAGGAGAAGCGGGATGGTTCGGGCACTGATGAGGAGCCTGAGGCGAGCTCTGACCCCTCCGACATGCAGACTTCTGATCCGGCTCAGGGACAGGGACTGTCCGGCGCGGACCAGGGATCTGTGTCTGAGCCGCTCACAGCGGTCACATTGGGCACACCGAATTCAAGCCTTCAGAACAGCTGCGGCTGGCTGAAGATACCATATCAATACGTCTACTTTGTGGGCGGGGACAACGGCCTGTATATGTGCAGATATGATGAGGAGTCCGGGAGCTTTCCCATATATGACGCTGTGCTGGTGAACGAGGCGGCAAGCGGCATATCGGAGGGAGACGACAAGGTGTACTTCATCTCCACTGACTACGCCCAGATAAGCATATTTGAGATGGAGAAGGATGGAAGCGGGGCTGCGCCGATTTACACCACCACCGGCGATGGGTATTATCTGTCGGGCCTTGAGTACGCTGAGCTCTCCGACGGCAGCAGAGTGCTGTATTTCCTGGAGGGGGATACTCCGACAGGACAGCCGGATGACAGCACACGCAGGCTGTGCAGACTGGATCTGAGCAACATAGCCGGGGGACCTGAGACTGTGCTTGAGGGCAGCATTCTCTGGTACAATATAGACAGGGAGTTCATCTACTATACGGAGCTGCTGACGGGGGACCGCAGGACGAGACTGCTCAGATGCTGCCTTGACGGCAGCGGGCTGCAGGTGCTGAACGAGGACAAGCGCTATGTCAGCGGGTTTATTGACGAGGATACGATTTACCTGTGGTCCGAGAATGAGGGTGCGCTTGTGGCTCTGAACCTGGACGGGGAGAGAGAAGAGGGGTATGATAGGCTGTACGACTGCCGGATCGACCCGAACTTCGCGTTCTGCTGCGGCAATGGCTGGATATACTATGTGGATTCGGAGGAACAGGATATCCGCCGTGTACGTCTGAACGGCACAGGCGACTCCCTTGTGCTGGAGGATCACACGGCGGGAGTGATGTCCTTCTCAGATGACTTTTTGTGGTTCATGGAGATGAAGGACTCCGGGCGGGAGCATCAGCAGCTGTGGAGGGCAAATTTCGTATACTATGACGGTTCAGAGCGCCACATAGATCTGTTCCCGGGCACGAACTGGGAGCTGGAGGTTGAGAGCCCGGTCTTCTTTGAGTATGAGGAGGAGGGGAGCGGCATCAGCGTAACGGGCTATACAGGTACAAAGAAGAGCTTTTCCATCCCCGACTTCATAGATGGACAGAAGGTTGTGTCGATAGGCGAGAGCGCCTTTGAGGATGATGACACGCTGGAGCAGGTAGGGCTGCCAAGAGGCGTTGTGACCATTGGCGATGATGCCTTTAAGGACTGTGATAATCTGACGTTCATCGGCCTGCCGGATGGACTTGAGGAGGTGGGCTACGCCGCTTTTCTGAACGCAGACAGGCTGTCGCAGATGGATCTGCCGGGCGGCCTTGTCACCATAGGCGCTCTGGCCTTTGCGGAGACGAAGCTTGCAGGTGTGACGATCCCGGCCTCGGTGGAGAGTATCGGCTACGGCGCGTTTGCGGTTAGGCCGATAGCTGAGTTTAAAGAGTTCGTCGTTGACAGTGACAACGAATATTACACTGCCCTGGACGGAGTGCTCTTTACAAAGGATATGGGTAAGCTGGTGTCATTCCCCAGCAGCATAGCCGGCGGCTCCTATTCGGTTCCCGATGGAACGCGGGAGATTGGCGAGTATGCTTTCTGCCACTGCAAACATCTGGTTGAACTTGAGATACCCTCAAGTGTGGAGGCGATAGGCGAATATGCGCTCTGGGACACCGGGGTGAAGGAGGTGACGGTGAGCAGGAGCTGCTCTATGCCGGAAAGCCTGAGTAATGGTGATGTCGAGGTTCTGACATACGATTGAGACCTTAAACGGCAAGATGGGGGAAGCTTAGGACAGATGCTTATCGGCGGCCGGTGGACTTTTTCGCCGGAATGCGCTGCTTTAAACCTGAAATTAACGGGATATCTGCGCTTTCACGCCTCTTTTATCCCCACCGTATCGCGACTGCGCCGCGGCTGACTGTTCAAAGACAGAGCTGTTGAATACACAATATGAAAAACCGATGCCATAAGGGCGGCCTTAAAAAGGCCGCTCTCATTTTTTACGCCTGAACCCCGAAAGGAAGCTTAAGGTAAATGTGCCGTATGAGATCAGCGGCTTCTTTCTGCTGTAAATGCGCTCTCAAGCCTTAAATGCATGGAGTTTTTCCGCGCTTTTGCGCCTTTTTCCGGCGAAAAGCTCTTTTAAACAGAACCCGCCGATTTCTTCTCAAGCTTCCTTGAAGAAAGCGGAGAGGGAGGAAATTCGGCAATATGACAATTTTTTAACCTTGATGAAGATTCTGTTGACAAGTTATGACTATTATTGTATAATAACGTCATAGAATTATGAATCGAGTTCATATATGTGAATTTCCCGACGGGCAGGGGATTATTTTCCGTTCATGAATGGAACGTGAAAAATAAGCAGATAATTTTGAGGAGATGATAAGGATGGAAGGTGTAAAAAATATGCTGTTTGGGAGGTGGTTGAAATCAATACGGAAGGAATAGAAATGCGAACCCCCAGAGCGGGGAAGCTGGTGCGCGGCATTCTCAGCGAGTGGCGGCTCTACGTCCTCTTAGCGCCGCTGATCATCTGGCTGGCCCTATGGGCCTATAAGCCGATGGGCGGACTGCTGATCGCGTTCAAGCGGTTTGATCCCCTGCTTGGAACCTGGAACAGCGAATTCAGGGGGGTGGCGAACTTCTTCAACCTGGTGACGGGCGTCTATAAGGAGAGCTTCTGGCAGGCCTTCAGGAATACCTTCGTAATCAATGCCTACGGGCTCGTGTTCGGTTTCCCGATACCTATAATTCTGGCGCTTCTCTTCTCGGAGATTGGCAACAGCTTTGTCAGGAAGTTTACCCAGACGGCCATCTATCTGCCGCACTTCCTCTCCGAGGTCACCATAACCAGTATCACCATCATGCTGGTCTACAGCGGCGCAAGCTCCACCGGCGTAATAGCCGCCATCTTCCAGCGCCTCGGACTTATTGAGAGCGGAGTCTCTCTGCTCTCCAAGGCCAACTACTTCAGGCCGCTGTATATAGCTGTGGGGATATGGAAGGAGAGCGGTTACAACTCCATTGTCTACTTCGCGGCCATCATGGGCATCGCGCCGACGCTGTACGAGGCCATGAAGGTGGACGGAGCCAACAAGTTCCAGGAGCTCAGGTATGTGACGCTCCCGTGCATTGCGCCGACGCTCATCATCATGATAATCATGAGGATAGGCAATATGCTCTCGGTGGGCTATGAGAGGGTGCTGCTTCTCTACAACGCCAACATTTACACCACGGCGGACGTGCTGTCCACCTTTGAGCAGCGCATCGGAATCGTCAACGCAAATTACGGCGTGGGGGCGTCGGTGAGTCTCTTCAACTCGCTCATAGGCTTTGCACTGGTCATAGGCGCAAACACCATAAGCCGCAACATCTCAGACACGTCACTCTGGTGAAGGGAGGGAATACGTATGGAACTGCTCAACAGAAGCGAGAAAGCCTTCAAGGTATTTGCGTATATACTTGTCATTGTCTTTGCGGCAATCACACTGTATCCCGTGATTTACGCATTCAGCGTGTCCATCAGCGGAAAGCTGGCTTACGAGAGCGGCGAGATAACCCTCCTGCCGAAGGATGTCAATTTCCAGGCCTACGACATTGTTCTCCACAGCAAGGGCTTCTGGATTGCCTACGCCAACACGCTGTTCTACACCGTCATGGGTACGGCCTGGAGCATGCTCATCTCCCTCACCGGAGCCTACGCACTGCAGAAGAGGAAGCTCCTGTTCCGACGCCAGTGGAATTTCCTGCTGGTCTTCACCATGTGGTTCTCCGCCGGCATGATCCCGCAATACCTCAACTACAAGAGCATGAATGTGGACAACCGCTGGGGCCTCGTCGTCGCCTTCGGCGTGCAGGCATACAACATCATCCTCCTTCGCAACTACTTCAGCAGCATCCCGAAGGAGATCGAGGAGGCGGCTGTCATGGACGGGGCCAGCGAGTTCCAGGTGTTCTACCGCGTCTATATCCCCATGTCCAAGGCCAGCATTGCCACAGTGACGCTCTTCTATGCTGTCAGCCGCTGGAACGCCTACTACTGGTCAAGAATGCTTCTCAGCGACACCTATCAGCAGCCGCTGCAGGTGTTTCTGAGGCAGCAGATTGAGAGCTATCAGAAGCTCTATGAGGAGTCACCCGTTGTCCTGCCATATGCGGCGGACAGCCTGGCATACGCCATTATCATCTGCTCAATCATCCCCGTGCTCATTATTTATCCATACATACAGAAGTACTTTGCAAAGGGCGTGAATATGGGCGGAGTGAAGGGCTGACGGGGGCTGTCCGGAAGGATCGGAAATAAAAATCAGTTTACCAGACAAGAACAATTTACAGGGAGGAAGAACATGAAAAAAACAGGGATCATCAGTCTAATTCTCGTGGCAGCGCTCCTTATGGGGGCACTTGCCGGATGCGGAGGCACCATTGTTGATGAGGCCCAGGGCAGCCAGTCAGGTGACGGCGGCTCCGGAAACGGTGACTCCGGCAACGTCGACGACGGAGCTTCCAATGCAGATGACAATTCGCCAATCAATACCGGGGTCGAGGACAAGACGGACCTTACCGAACACGTCACCCTGAAGATCAACTTCACCACCGGCAACAAGGACAGGGTCCTTACCTATTACAAAGAATCCCCCATGACGCTGCCTGACGGAACCGTGGTGACTGCCGGAATGCTCAAGCCCGTGTGGACGCAGGTAGAGAGCGCCCTCAACATTGACATTGAGGACGTGACCACCCAGGACCAGAAGGCCTCTGAGATGATCCAGACCGCATCCACCGACGCATTTGCCGGCGCAAATATCTTTGGAGGAAACTCCATCGCCACCGACTTCATGAACTATGGCTCAAGAGGAATGTTCGTAAACCTGGTGGATATGATGAACGAGGGCTATATGCCCAACTTCGCCAAGTACCTGGAGGAGAACCCCTCCATACGCAGCGCAATTACGGCCTACGACGGGGGCATCTACTATGTACCGTACATCGCTGAGATAAACACCTACGCCCGGGCCTTTGTAGCTAGGGAGACATGGGTCACCGAGCTTCTGGACGTCAGCGGGGCAAACTACGATACCGCCAGCTTCACCACCTACTACGGCGGGTACCTTGTCGGCGACAACGCCCGTACCGGCAGCAACGGAGGCTCCGTTATCCCGAAGGAGGGCGTCACCGTCACCAAGAAGACCGACCAGAATATCATCGAGATCCAGAACGCACTGACCGTGAAGAACGGGAAAACACTGACCGAGGCGCTTATCCAGTACATCAACGATAACTACGACTACAGCACTCCATCAGAGCTGTATCTTGGCGAGAAGGCGGCATATGACATTGACGAGCTCATCGCACTGATGCGCTGCATCAAGGCCAATCCGAGCTATCTCACCGACGGGTCGGCGGATGTTGTATGGCCATTCTTTGTCCGCCAGTCCAGCTACCGCGAGGATCTTCTGCGCTTTGGCACCTATTTTGGCGGGGTTAAGGCCTTCGGAGCCGACTCCTACAGCTCCCGCTGGTACATTGATGAAAACGGGACAGTTCAGTACACCTACTCAACCGAGGGCATATACGACGTTCTTAACTATCTCTCCGACATGGAGGCCGAGGGCCTCATCTACGCGGACACCTATGATCTGACTAACAAGACCAACTTCCGCAGCAAGCTGTGGGGTACGGATGACAGCGACTCTCCCGCGTACGGCTGGATGACCATCGACTGGATCGCCTCATCCACCACGGACAGCCTCAATGGGGACACAACCGTGATGCTCCCGCCCGTGGCCGAGGTAAACGGCGTGTGGCAGTATTATATCGACAATGGCCGCGCCATCAAGAGTGACGGCTGGGCGATCTCGGTGAAGGGCAATGCCACGGATGCGGAGCTCTATCGCTCCTGCGCACTTCTGGACTACTTCTTCTCCGAGGAGGGAGACAAGCTCCAGAACTACGGCATTGACCAGATTCTGGTGGATGGTGAGACCTACGAGGGCCCGGACGGCATCGAATATCCGAAGTACAACGAGTGGGTCTATGACACCCTGGACGTTGCCAACGGCGACCTCTCTACATTCCTGCGCGACTGGATCGGCTCTCAGATCCCCATAGGCTATCAGAAGAACATAGGCTTTGAGTATCAGTACACCTCAGATCGCGGCTTCGCAGGTTGGGAGCTTCTGAACAACTCCACCACCGGCTTCGCCAACTACGAGGGCGACCTGGGCCTGGAGGGCGATAACCCGAACTACTACAAGATGATACCCTCCGCGTTCTCCATGACCGACCGTCAGCAGGAGCAGCTGAGCTCCGAGACATCCATCGAGATGGACGACACCACAGAGTATCTTTTCAACATCATCCGCTACAAGACAAAGGGGAACGCTCCGGCGGGCGTTGATATCCCGGAGACATACGGGGAGTACCTTAAGTACTTCGAGGACAAGGGCCTTGACACCTACGTATCTGTGTATCAGGCGGCCTACGCCGTCATGACAGCAGACAACTGACACGGGCGCGTTTCACGGGGAGGAGCGGGAAACTCCTCCCCGAGGATACAAGGAGGTGAGTTATGAGAAAAATCTTCAGGGCGCAGAAGGCCGCGGCGATCCTCTATATCATTGTTGTGGTCGTCATTTTCGTCTATGCTCTCGCCTTCATGACGGACTATGAGAATCTCTTCGGACTCAGACTTCAGGGCAACAGCCAGGTAGCTCTTTTCCACGACAGCATCCTTCAGCCGTTCAACAAAGGGATCCTCATATGGGCAATAGTGGGGGTTGTGGGCGTGCTGTTCGCGTTCATGCTGGAGACGCTTACAAAGGTTCCGGACAGGTTTGCCCTTATTCTCATGGCTGCAGTGCTGTGCGTCTGCGCCTACGGCTCAGTATATGCGCTGCAGAATCTGCCCGCCATTATGTCCTTCTACAGGAACATGGACATCTCCTCGCTCTATCTTGAGGGAATTGAGGACTACACCTTGAGGTTCGGAACATTCTACATCGGGATAGGCCTGTACGCGGCGCAGATTGCCGTCTGCGTGCTGTACCTTGTGAGCCTCATCGTCAGCCACATCACATTTGTAAAACTGAGACAGCGGGGTGAAGCGGAGTGAATGGCGCGGAAAACGATTTCGACAAGAAAGTATATGTGTCGCTTTATAAGAAGAACAAGTCCTGCTACGCACTCATCCTTCTGGCGACTGCGCTGGAGTTCGTCTACGTGGTGAGCGTTCTGGATCGGATGAGGATAAGCTGGATCATGGGCGCCACCGTGATGGTGAACATACTCGCGCTGTTTCTCCTCTTTACATGTGCCGTGAAGGTGAATGTCTACAGCACCTTCTGGTCCTGGGTAACCATCGCTGCTGCGGCGTATGTTCTCTTCAGGCAGCTGGTGCTGATACCGTTTGTGATCAAGCCCACAGGCAGGGAGACAAGGATACTGATACTCAATATAGCGACGGTCATCCTGCTCACGGCGGCCGGCGCACTGGGACTTGTGAGAACCGGAAAGCGGACAGCACTTTTAAACAGGCTCGGCAGGAGCAGCGTGTGAGGAGGCGGCCATGGGAAGCATCAGATTTGACAGAGTCAACAAGATCTACACCGGCGGCGTCCACGCTGTGACGGATTTCACTTTTGAGGCGAGGGACGGGGAGTTTGTCGTCCTTGTGGGGCCATCGGGATGCGGGAAGTCCACGGTGCTGCGCATGCTGGCCGGACTTGAGCTCATCACCAGCGGGGAGCTGAGCATCGACGGCGAGGTTGTAAACTCAAAGCCGCCTGTTGACAGGAACATAGCAATGGTTTTTCAGGACTATGCTCTCTACGCCAACATGTCCATCTATGACAACATAGGCATGAGCCTGCGTATACGCCATGAGGACGAGACCGAGATTTATGACAGCGTAATGGAGGCCGGCAGGACGGTGGATATGGTGCCGTACCTGAACCGCCTTCCCGGGCAGCTCTCCGGAGGGCAGAAGCAGCGGGCGGCCCTGGGCAGGGCCATCGTCAGGACGCCGAAGGCCTTTCTGATGGATGAACCCCTTTCAAACCTGGACGCGAAGCTGCGCAGCTCGACCAGGCTGGAGCTTGTGAAGCTGCAGAGATCCCTGGGCGTCACTACCGTATACGTCACCCATGACCAGACAGAGGCCATGAGCATGGCGGACAGGATCATTGTCATGAAGGAGGGGGTCATTCAGCAGGCCGGCACGCCGTCTGAGGTTTACTTCGAACCTGCCAACATGTTTGTCGCCGGCTTCATCGGAATTCCGCAGATGAATTTTATTCCTGGAAAATATGAAGGCGGTGTCTTCACCTTTGACGGGAAAACAGTGACCGTTCCCGCGCCGGCAAATGAGAAGCTCCTTAAATATGAGGGCGCGGAGCTGACCATGGGCCTGAGACCCAATATGTTTGAGATTGCCGAGGGGCCGGGGGAGGACGTATTCGCAGCGGAGCTTGAGGCCTCTGAGTACCTGGGGAGCTCCTTTATCCTCCATCTGCGCCTTGGCAGACAGAGCCTCGTATGCGAGATCAGCTGCTCTAAGGGCATGCCGGACCTGGGAAGGACAGTCTATATAAGACCGCTCATGAGGCATTTCTATTTCTTCGACAGCGCCTCGGAGGAGCTCATAGTCCACGGGGAGGTGAAAAAGAGTTGACAAAGACCAATTCCCCACTTACAAATGCCGCCCGAGTGCTTATCGCAGCTGCGGCCATCGCCCATCTCATTTTCACCAACGTTCATACTCGTGCGCTGCTTCTCCTTGAAAACGAGATATGCGGGTTTTATATGTTTGCTTTTGTCCTGATGGGGCTGGTGCTGCTTTTCGAGTGCACGCAGATCAAGCCCGAGCATTACCTGCCCGGAATCATGACCGTGGTCTTCACTCTCGTGACGGCTGTACCTGCGGTCCTGCTCATAAGGATCTACCTCTCCGCATGCCGGACGCAGCAGCAGCTTGACACGGCGGTGGTGATGAGGGCAGTTGTCCTGAGCGTCGCAATGCTTGCCGCTTTTCTGGCGGCATCGCTGCTGCTTGTTATCGACATGACACTTTCCAAACGTGGTGATAAACGTGAAAAAACTGACTGATAAGCCGGATGCTCCGAAAAAACGCATCTCAGATAGTGTGAAGGCCGGAATACTGCGCTGGTGGATCGTCGGGATGTGCTACTACCTCGTTGCCATGGGACTTGAGGTCGGCATGTCTGAATCCCCGCTGGATCTCATTCTCCTGCTGGGGATTGGCACGGGACTTGCCACAGTTGTCATCTATGAACCTGTCGCCTACGGCGCTTTTGACGTGAGGCGGAAAGGCGTCAACCTGAGCAGACGCTACAAGGGCACCACGGGGTGGAAAAGGGCCATGGAAAACCTCGCGGAGGTTGCAAGGTCGCTCCTCATCGTGTTCCTGGTGTATCTCACATATCAGAATATCAACATGATACTTGTCAGGCTCGCTGAGCTTCCTGAGGATACTGTGGTCATTCCGGGTGAGCCGTTCGGCTTTGCAGCGCTGTTCGTCTTCTTTCACTGGCTGCTCGCCGGACTTGCAGAGAGTCTGAGAAGGATCATACCTGAAAAGGGGAGAGTCAGAGCGGAATGAAAAGATATTTGTTTATAGGTGACCTCACGGAGTACATGCGCGGTCTATATACTGACAGGAAAAGACAGTTAAGACGCCTCTTAAACGAGGCGGACAGGTGCTCAGAATTCCAGCTTTCAGCACAGCCCCCAAAGGAGAGCACCACATACATGGGGGTCGGAATTGCCAATCTGGCATTGGCGCATCTTCTCTCAGGAGAGGAGAAGTATCTCAATGAGGCCCGCCGATTCATGGACACTGTGCTATGCTGGGACGAGTGGGGCTACAACCACATGGTCAATGTGGATCTGTCCGCCTCCTGGATCCTGTTCGGGCTGTCCCTGGGATACGACTGGCTCAAGCCTGAGCTCGACGCTGAGGAGAGGGCTCGCATCCGGGAGAAGATCAGACATCATGCCAGGATACTCTATGACTATCGGCGCGAGACATACGGCCGAGGCTGGTCTACAGACTTCTGGCAGAACCACAACTGGATCAATATGACGGGCATCGCCGCAGCCGGCTATGCACTTCTGGGGGAGTGCGATGAGGCGAACAGTTACATAGAGGAGGCAAAAGAGAATTTTGAGAGAGTCTATTCGCTTCTGGCCGACGACGGCTCCAATTATGAGGGTGTCTGCTATTGGCGTTACGGGGGCATGTGGCTCTTTGTATACGCCCACCTTCTTAAGGAGCGGGAGGGCATCGACTGGTTCCGGAAGTCGGACTATCTGAAGAACACCTTCTGGTACAGGCTGTACCAGTCCTGTGCGGATCTGCGGATGCAGCTTAATTTCGGCGACTGCCACGACCGCCACAGCGGGCACCCTGCCTGTGTCTATTTCAAGATCGCCGCTGAGTACCGGAACGGTTACGCACAGAAGCTGGGCAATATGGTGGTTGACAGATTCCTGGAGGAGGAGGCCAGGTGCAGCGGGGTGCGTCCCGGCATTCTTCCGGAGGCCATGTTTGAGCTGCTCTGGTACGACCCGACGGTGGAGGAGCGTGACTTTACGGATCTGCCGCTCACCAGGTACTTCGGGGATCTGGGACTTTTGACCGTGCGGGACGGCTGGAGTCCCGAGGCCAGGGTCCTGACCATAAAATGCGGCGCCCCAGGCGGGAAAAAGCAGTGGAAGCTTGGCTGGGAGCTTGCGAGGAGCGAGCATATCAGGCCCCTCTCACTGTCCCACCACCACCCGGACAACCTCTCATACATATTCACCGAGGGCAGCGACTACCTGATCTGTGAGGACGGCTACAACAGGTCGATCCTTCCGACCCATCACAGCGTCCTGCTGGCGGACGGGCAATACACAGACTGCCAGGGCGTCTCCGATATCTACATGGCCTCCGCCAGACTAAGGGAGGAGACGAGGGGAGACAGCTTCGACCCCGCAGCGTACACCGGGAGAGTCACAAGGCTGGTCACCGATGGTGGAGTGGTGCTCTACCGGGGAGAGACGTCGGGGATATACCCCTGGGAACTTGAGATGCGGGAGGTGAGCCGCCTGCTCATAACGGACGGGCTTAAATTCTGGGTCTTCGTGGATGTCATGCGCAGCGATAAGCCCCACATCTTTGAGGTCATCAGAAATACCGACACAGCAGCTGAGCTCACCGGTGACGGTGCGCTCTACCGCATGGCATCCGGGAATGTGCGGTGCAGGACGTTCTCCGACCTTCCCCTTAAGGCCACGCAGTATGAACAGACCGTAATCAGCAATATGACGCCGCAGGAGCCGGATAAGCTGACGAGGTCTGATATGAAGACGCTCTCCCTGGCATCTGAGAGCCCGACGTGCGAGCAGGTGTTTTTTGAGTGCTTCACCTTTGAGGGAAGCGGGGCCAGGGTCGAATTTAAGGACTGCACACTTACGGTCACGCTGGACGGCTGTGAGTACAAGGCCCGTATCACCGACGGCGTAAACGATGACGGGTGTCTTGCAGTTCAGGTGACAGCGGGCGGCAGAAGCTGGGAGGTGTGACATTGAAATATGTAAATGAGCACTTCTGCGAGTACATGCGCAAGCCCGAAAACGCGCGGGTTCTGGACAGGATGCGCGCCGATGTGGACGAGTTCATGCCCGGCTTCTCCGATTCCCCCGATAAGCTCAGCGGCTGGGGGCACGCCTACTTCTGCAACGAGGACGGCGGACGCCTCATATTCGATCTCAATTCCCCGCATCGACACAGATGCACGGTCTGCGGGAAGGAGTTTGAGGACGAGTACCTGGACAGAGTCTGGACCACCTTCTATCGAAACAGAGCAGTTACCATGACTATGGTTTCAGCCATGGTCTACCGGGTGACTGGGGAGAGAAGCTATTACGATTACGCGGTGAACGTTATAGACTGGTACGCGGAGAACTACCACCTGTTTCCTCTCCACAACAAGGAGGATCAGATCTTTGATTCCATAGGAGAGATGAAGTGGGGCTGCGGGAGAGTGATGCCTCAGAATCTGAATGAGGCGATTATCGCCATAAGGTTCATTGACACCATTGAGATACTCCGGGAGGAGCTGGATCCCTCCTGGCTTGAAAAGCTCCATAGGAAGCTCTTTTGCCCAATTTATGAGCTTCTGCGCCCGCAGGTGACGCAGATACACAACATCAGCGCCTGGGAGATCGCGGCAATAGGCGTCATGGGCCTGGCGCTGGACGACCGGGAGATGCGGGACTTTGCGTTCACAGGTCCGCTCAACATCCATGAGCAGCTTAAGCGCGGTGTGACAGGGGACTGCTTCTGGTACGAGGGGAGCATACACTACAATTTCTTCCTGCTGGAGGGCGTCTCATATCTCTTCCTGTTTGCCGGGATTTACGGTCACGACATGGGCGAGGAGAGCACCGGGATCTTTGAGAACATGTTTCTCAACGCCTACGATTACGCCTTTGACAACCAGTATCTCCCCAACCCCAACGACGGCTGGCCGGACATCAACCTGAAGACCTACGGCTACGTCTATCACACGGCTGCCCGCTTCTTCGGGGAGAATTCGCCTGTGGGGAACCTCGTAAAGCTCATCGAGGCCAACCCCGCACCAAGAACCATACTGCCGCTCTCCGAGCCGTACTACTGCTTTAACGAGGTCTGTATGGAGAGGCTCCTCTTCAACATCGACTTTGATTACGACGATTATCATGAGATACGCCGTGAATCAAGACTCTTCCCCGCGTCAAACTTCGCCGTGCTCCGGAACGGGAGCTGGAACGTGTTTCTGAAATACGGCCTGAACGGCAGCTCTCACCACCACCCTGACATCATGGGGGTGGAGCTCATGTGCCGCAAAATGCGCGTCTCAAGGGATCTCTCAAATGCGGGCTACCGTTCAAGACTGTGCAACGAGTGGCACAGAAGAACCGTCTGCCACAACACCGTCTGCCGGAACGGGGAGGACATAACATCAGTGAGCCCCGGGGAGTGTCTGTCCTTCTGTGAGAACGCAGTCAGAGCTGTCGCCAGGAACGTCTACGAGGGCGTCGATTACACGCGGACCATCGGGATAACCCCCACGGAATACACAGATGAGTTTTCCGCATGCGGGGAGGATGGCGTTTACGACTGGTTTTTCCACCTGGAACCCGGGATCGCCGTTCACTGCGGGCTGGAGACGGAGCCTGCGGGAACCGGCTTTTCCGAAAACGGATATCAGCATATGAGGGATGTGCGCCGGTTCAAGGAGACGGCATGCGTCAACCTCCAGCTTGAGACCGGGGATCTCAGCCTTCACCTCACGCTGACGCTGGAGGAGGGGCAGGAGGCCTTCATCATGAGGACCATGGATAACCCGGTAGACCGCACCAGGACAACACTTATGGTCCGCTCCCGCGGACAGGTAAACAGATTCCGTCTCAATATTGAAATCATATGACTTTGAAGGGAGAAAGAAATATGCGAGCAGTCATCACGGGGGGAACAAGAGGCATCGGACTTGCCACAGCCGTTGAGCTTGGGCTTGGCGGATATGATATCATCCTCACGGGTGTTTCAAAGGAGGATTCCGACAGGGCAGTTAAGGAGCTTGAGGAGAAGGGAGTCAGAGCGGAGTTCTATTTTGCGGATTCCACGAAGGAGGAGGAGGTCAACGCCGTCTTTGAGAAGCTGGCGGAGAAATACGACTCCATCGATGTCCTCGTGAACAACGTCGGCGGCCTTGGCGGGCGCCAGCGCTTTGAGGGCATGGAGACCAGCTTCATGCGCAGCGTCATGGCTCTTAACTTTGACAGCGTCTTCTTTGCCAGCCGCGCGGCGATCCCGCTCCTTAAGAAAGGGAAATGCCCGTCTATCATAAACTTCAGCTCCATTGCCGTTACCTCCGGCGCAGGCAGAGGAGCCGGAATCTACGCCGCGGCCAAGGGGGCCGTCGAGGGCATCACCCGCGCTCTGGCCAAGGATCTGGCGGAGTACGGCATCCGCGTAAACGCAGTGTCCCCAGGTACAATCGACACGCTCTTCCATGCGGCTACACCGCGCGAGGTTCTGGAGTCCTGGGCGAAGGACATCGTCCTGGGCCGCCTGGGACAGCCCGAGGAGGTCGCATCCGTCATAGGCTTCCTCGCCTCGGAGAAGTCCTCCTTCCTCACCGGCGAGGTCATTCAGGTAAACGGCGGCCAGGCGTTCATTTAAGGAGAGGTGAGAGATGGTAGTTGAGTTTGATTCCGTAACGCCGACAAGCCCCGAACCGGGAGTGACCCGGCGCGTCATAGCCCGCGGCGACGACATCATGGCAGTCCACGTGACTTTCCGGAAGGGCGCGGTGGGCAGCGCCCACTCCCACCCGCACAGACAGGTCACATATGTGGTATCCGGCTCGTTCGAGTACTGTGAGGAGGGAGAAAAGCACCTCCTGAAGGCGGGCGACAGCTATTTTGTGCCGGCCGGAGCTGAACATGGAGTGACGGCTCTTGAGGACTCGGTTCTCATAGATGTCTTTACGCCCCAGAGGGCAGATTTTCTTACTGACTAAAGAGCTCTTAAAAATTCCCCGCGCCGTTTTTACGGCGCGGGGAATTAAGAAAACTATCCCATTTTATCCTGTTATTTATCACCGGTGTAGCCCAGATTCCTGGAGATGGCTCCGGAGACCTCCATCAGGTCTGCGGTGATGGATGGCTCATCCAGCTCCCCTCCGGGGCTGTAGATGTCGGAGAGGGAAATGGCTGCCACAACCTTCCCGGAATAGTCGAAGACCGGCGCAGCGAAGCACAGTGTGAGATCCTCCAGCTCCCCGCGCTCCCTGGCGTACCCCCTGGTGCGGGTTATGTCCATCTCCCTTGTGAAGGACTCCCTGTCCGCAATGGTGAACCTGGTAAATGCCTTGAAATCAATCTCCGAGATAATCCGCTGCCTGTCCTTTTCCGGGAGAAAGGCGATGAGCGCCTTGCCGAGGGCAGTGGCGTAGGCGGCCCTTGAGGAGCCTATGGCACAGGTGGCGAGCCTCGCATGGCTGGAGACGTACTTGTAGAGGTACACCACATTCGTCCCGCTGAGCACACCCACAAAGGCGGTGCGGTTGTGCCGCTCAGCAAGCCCGGGAAGGAAGTTTGCACAGATGGAGACCAGGCTCACCTCGTCTAAATACTTCATTCCGAGGGCGAAGGTCTCAACCCCCAGGACGTATTTTCTGCTGTTGTCCTCCTTTGACTTGATAAAGCCAAGTTCAAGGAGCGTATGTACGATGACCGAAGCGCTGCTTTTGGCCATGTCCATGTCTGTGGCAATTTCCTGGAGCGTTATACCGCGGCTGTTCTCTGAGATCAGGCGAAGAATGGCCATGGTTCTCTCAACTGTTCTGTTCATAAATTCCACCTTTTCGGCAAAACGCGCCGGGTGTGTGAACCCGGCCCGCTCCGAAGCAAAGCATAAATATCCATGTAATTGTATCATCAATATTCACCGAAATCAAGGTTTAAATTGAATTCGAGTTAAAAACGATGAGGAGAAAAAAGAAGATGAATATATGGAAGCGCATTCTTGCCTCCGCACTCACCCTGGCGTTGGCCTCGGGCTCTGCGGCGATAGCTGCGGCCTCCGGAGGGGTCGGGGACGGGACGATTAAGAAGGGGAGCAGGACTCCCGCCGATACGGGGATATTGGATTTTGCAGCGGACGGCTGGAAGATCCAGTTGCCCGAGTGGGACCCCGACAAGCTCACATCAGTGATGGAGGTCATGCCGGAGGAGCTTGCAGCCGGGTATGAGGATCAGTACTTCTACGCCAGCACTGACGAAAACGGCGAGGAAGTCATCGTCTTTCACTGCACCGTGGACGGGGCGAAGACGGCCAACACATCCTACACCCGCACGGAGCTGCGGGAGCTCATTGACGGCTCTCACACCACCGTCAACTGGGGGTGGGAGGGGACACACACCCTCACAGCCGTCGAGAGCGTGACCCACGTATCGCCCACCGGAAAGGTCATCACCTCTCAGATCCACGGCATCGAGAAGGACGGCAGCAACGCCAACCCGCTGGTGAAGGTGTCGTACAACTACGACTTCACAGCCGGGACAGGAAACATCGTGGTGGAGCTCAAGGAGACCACCTCGGCGTCCTCAGCGGACAGACGGTTCACGTTCCCGGATGTCGCACTGGGACAGAAATTTTCCACGGAGATCCAGGTGGTGGACGGACGCGCCTTCGTGACCATCGGTACCACGGACCCCGGTGGGGAGGTGCGCGAGGAGACATATTCCTACGACTTCGTCGCCGGTGACCCCGGCTGGAAGGAGACGCTCTACTACTTCAAGCTGGGCAATTACCTCCAGGACTCCAAAAACTACAACATGGATGAGTACGCCGATGTGCTTGTGTACTCGGGGAAGATCACCCACACGGACGAGGTCACCGAAATCCCTGTGGAGGGACTTGAGCTCTCCGCAGACAGCCTGACGCTAAGACCCGGTGAAAAAGCGACCCTTCAGGCGGCCATGGTTCCAGTCAAGGCCACAGACACCTCTGTCAGCTGGAGCGTGACAGAGGGCGATGAGTGTGCGGTGGTGGACAGATACGGCAATGTCACCGCCCTTGCCGTGGGGACAGCCACCGTCAGAGCGGTCAGCGCTTCCAATCCGGGGGCGTCAGCGGTCTGTACCGTCACTGTGGCTGACATGCCGGACGCGCCGGTGGAGGCGCTTTTTGAGACGGATTTCGGGACAGATCCGGGAGCCGGGATCGGATCTCTCAGCAGCGGCGAGGTGACGGTCTATGCCGAATCCGCCGCCGACGCGACTACATCCCTGGTCGCCGACCCGGACGGAAACGTGGCAGTTGAGCTCAGAGACACCGGCGCATCCCCTGCAAAGCTCGCCATCGTATTCCCGGCCCAGTACCAGACCACCACCATCTCCTTCCGCATCAGAATAGACGAGCTGGGAACCCATTCCGCAAAAAACGACCCCGGGTATCTCTATATCGTCGCATCCGGCTCCGACAGCTGGTACACCAATGATACGGAGCTTTTCAGAATCAGAAATACAGCCAGCGGTTCCTACCCGAATTTCACAGCGCTCACCTACGGGCTGACGAGCTCCTATTCCAAGCCCACCATGAACGCAGATAAGGCGATCTTCGATTTCGGCGAGTGGGCGGAGATTGTGTTCGTGGTAACTCCGAATGACGGCACGTCCAGAGCCAACACCACCGACGTGTACATTAACGGGTATGCCGTCGGCCTGGGACTGGCCAACAGAAATTCGATAGATTATGTAAATCAGCTCAACATCCAGACGGGCTCCGCCGACGTGCTGACATACAGTATCGACGATGTGAAAATTTTCACAGGCGCAAACCCCCCTGAGGGAGGAAACGCCGTCGTGCCCGCAGCGCTCACTCTCTCAGGCCTTCCATCCGTCATGGGAGTCCAGGACAGCGCCCAGTCAGAGGTGACAGCAGATCCGGTGACAAGCAACAATGAGGTGAGCTTTTCCGTCAGCGGCAGCGCCGTTGCAGTTACAAGGGACGGATTTGTCACGGCAGTCAGGGCCGGCACGGCCACAATTCGCGTTGAGAGCGCCCTTGACAGCTCAGTATACGCGGAGAAGACCGTCACCGTGAAGGAGGCAGCCGACATGGTTCGGGTTGAGAGCGTGTCCCTGGGAGCCGACAGAATAAGTCTCACTGTAGGCGAACAAAGCACGCTCGATGCATCGGCTGCGCCGGATTCCGCCACCGAGAAGGGACTTAAATACACTGTCCTGTCGGGTGGGGACGCAGTCTTAGTAAGTGAGGACGGCAATGTCACCGGCCTTGCCGTGGGGACCGCGAGAGTGCAGGTGACCAGCCTTGACAATCCGGAGGCATATGCCGTGGCGGAGATCAGCGTCACAAAGGCGGTTGAGGCCGGGACAGTCATTTACAGCAACGACTTTGAGAGCGGTGTCTTCGGCCCGGAGTGGACAATGTCGTCGGCCAACGTCCAGAACACATCCGTCACCATGGAGAATGGAAGCATGAACGTGGTGGACGCCAACAGCGCCGGACAGCCCAAGGCCACCCTGAAATTCGATCCCACCGGCGGCACGCTCACCATCCAGTTCAGATTCAAGGTTGACCCCGACGTGAACGGCCAGGAGGTGGAGGACTGCAGGAGGGGATTCAGAATCGCCTTTGGCACCGGCGGCATCACCACCACAGCAAGGGAGTCCTTCTGTATCCGCTCTGACAACACATATTTCAGCTACAACACCTCCGGCAGCAGCTACACGCCGCTGCCCGGCGACTACGACATCACCGAGTGGAACACTCTGACTCTGGTCACGACAATAGACGTCGGCGGGCCGGACACCACCGACGTGTACATTAACGGCGAAAAGCTTCTGGAGGGCTTTGAAAACAAGGTCGATTATTCCACCATCGACGAGCTGTGCTTCTCTGCGGAGAACGCCAGGTTTACCAGCTACCACGTGGATGACCTTATCATCTGGACAGGCTCTGTTGAGCCCGATAAGCAGCAGCTTTTTGAGGATGTTTCCCCCGAGGATTGGTATTATGACGCCGTGGCAGCCCTCGTGAGGGAGGGACTGACAAACGGGGTAAGCGAGGATCGGTTTGCCCCTGATTTGCCGGTTACCCGCGCCCAGGCCGCCACAGTTCTCTACCGCCTTGCAGGGACTCCGGAAGTTCAGACAGATCCGGAGCTTGACGACGTGGACGCCGGCGCGTGGTACGGAAAGGCCGCCGGCTGGGCAGTGGAGAGCGGCTGCATCGCCGTTCGGGACGACGGGACCTTCGGCCCGGACGAGTGCATCACAAGGGAGGACCTGATAGCCGCACTCTGGCACTATGCCATGTCCTGCGGCGAGGATGTCACTGCGGACAGGGCCGCGCTTGAGGACTTCACGGACTCCTCCGGAATCTCAGAATACGCCGTTGACGCCATGGCCTGGGGAGTGAGAACCGGACTCGTTGTGGGCTACGGCGATGGACGCCTTATGCCGGAGTGCATCGCCGCAAGGGCGGAGATGGCGGAGATAATTTCAAGATACCTGGGTGAATAGCATACATATGTCAGCAAAAAAACGCGGTGAGGTGGACATGCTCAGCGGCACTATCTGGGATAAGATTCTCATGTTCGCACTGCCGTTGGCGGCAACGGGGATGCTTCAGCAGCTCTTCAACGCCGCCGACGTGGCGGTGGTGGGACAGCGGGTCAGCAACCAGGCCATGGCGGCAGTGGGGAGCAACACCTCTGTTATCAACCTGTTCATAAACCTCTCAGTGGGCGTTTCAACGGGCGCAAATGTGCTCATCTCCCGGTGCCTGGGGTCAGGAGACCGGGAGGGAGTAAAAAGCGCGGTGCACACCTCAGTGGTGACGGCCCTTGTGTGCGGAGCGGCGCTGGCCATAATCGGCCAGGTCGCTGCGGGGCCTGTCGTCAGGATTATGGGCGTTCCGGAAAACGTGGCGGAGATGTCTGAGCTGTATTTTCGCATCTACATGCTGGGTATGCCCGTGATCCTCCTATATAACTTTGAGGCGGCAATCCTCCGAAGCATCGGTGACACGAGAACGCCTCTGCTGGTGCTGTTGACGGCGGGGATCGTCAATGTTGCGCTGAATTTCTTCTTCGTGCTGAAGCTGCACCGCTCGGTGGACGGCGTGGCCATAGCTACGGTGGTATCCAATTTCATAAGCGCGGGAACGCTCTTCATCCTGCTAATAAGAAGCCGCGGAGAGGTGCATATCGACCTCCGGTCGCTGAGAGTGGACTGGCAGACGCTTGTGAAGATGCTGAAAATCGGCGTCCCGGCGGGGGTGCAGAGGATGGTCTTCTCCCTGGCCAACGCCTGTGTCCAGTCGGCGGTCAACTCCCTTGGCGATACGGCGATGGCGGCATCCACCGCTGCGAGCAATATAGAGACGATGACGTTTCAGTTTGTGACATCCTTCGGCCAGGCCTGCACCACATTTACGGGGCAGAACTGCGGAGCGCGGGATCTGAGGCGCTGCCGCAGGGGGCTGTGGGTCACGCTGCTCACAGGAGAGATCGTCATGCTGCTGGGCGGAGCAGTGCTGCTGACCTTCGCCAGGAGGCTCCTGGGGATATTCAGCAGCGACGCGCAGACCATTGAGATGGGACTTTTAAGGTTCAGGTACATGTACTTCGGGCAGCTGTTTTACCTGGTCCTGGAGGTGATTTCCGGGTATATGCGGGGCTTCGGCATGAGCATGACACCGGCTGTGTGCTCCATCGTCTTTATCTGCGGAACACGTATTCTGTGGGTGTTCACCATATTCAGAAAAATCGGTACATACTCATCCCTTATGCTGGTCTATCCGGTGAGTCTGTCCGTGACGGCGTTTGTTATCGCCATCGGCTGCTTTGCGCTGAGAAAGAGGATGGAAGCCGGCGCAGCAAAAGCATAAAAAAGCCTTGATCTGCCAGTCTGCACCGTTTACGCTCACCCCGGGGACGCATGAGGTCTGCAGCAGGGCCTGTGCGGAGCGGGACGGAGAATACATGCGGGATACCTGTGCCTTTATTTATATGAGACAATGGAACTGCCGCCATATCTCCGGACAGAAAAACAGATGTCCTCAAGGCCGCTGCCGGAGATGGTGACTACGGCGGAGCCGGCACATTCAGTTTTCATCTCAGCGCCCTCAAGCTCCATACTAAGGGTGTTGTCCTTATCAAGGGCGAGCTGGTCTAGCGCGACAGCGTCCGATACAATCACAAGCAGCAGACTGACAGACAGGCTGATTATAAGTACACTTATAAGACACTCCACCAGCGTCTCGCCGGAATCGGAGGCGAGCTTATCGCGCCCCGACTTTCCGCTGCGGACGCCGCGGCATCTTTCCCTGGGTACTCCTGCATCCGGAGACGGCTCTCCTCCCATCGGCAGATTAACGGGGCCGCATTCCTTTCTCACAGCTGTCATCACCTGTCCTTTCATTATTGACCCACGGCTCCTGCCGGTCGGCTGGCCGGTTTCTTTGCAGGGCCGGTCAGCTGAGAACCCGGACGACTTCATCTATCGTCGTGACGCCGTCCAGCACAAGCTGAATTCCGTTCTGGCGCAGATCCTGAAAGCCCTGATTTTCAAGTACAGGGAGGATGTCGGTGCTGTGATAGCCCGCCGCAATAAGCTGCCTTGCCTCTGCGTTTAATTCCAGAACCTCAAAAATACCTGTCCTGCCGGAGTAGCCCGTGTGATAGCACCTGGGACAGCCCGACCCGCGCCAGAGCCGGACATTGCTCCCCTCGGGAAGACCAAGCCAGGCAAGCTCCTGGGCGGAGGCGGTGTAGGCCGCCCGGCAGTCAGGGCAGATGCGCCGGACCAGACGCTGTGAAATTACGCCTCTCAGCGCCTCGGCGATGATGTATGGTTCCACTCCCATGCTGCAAAGCCTGTCTATACTGGAAGCGGTATCGGACGTATGTATTGTCGTCAGCACCATATGACCTGTCACAGCGGCCTGCATGGCGATCTTCGCAGTATCACCGTCACGTATTTCGCCCACGGCTATTACGTCGGGATCCTGACGGAGAATGGCGCGCAGACCTGCAGCAAAGGTCAGTCCGGTCTTCTCGTTGATCTGAATCTGATTTACGCCGGAAATGTGATATTCAACCGGATCCTCCAGCGTTACTAAATTGATCTCATCGTTGTTAAGCTCCCGGATCATGGCGCGCATGGTGGAGGATTTTCCTGAGCCAGTCGGACCGACTATCATTGTGATCCCGCTGCTGCACCTGAGCAGCTTCATGCATTTTTCAAGGTTACTGCCCTCCATGCCAAGCGACCTGAGGTCTGTCAGCCTGGAGGAGCTGTCAAGGATGCGTATCACTGCCTTCTCCCCATAAATTATGGGTATTGTGGAGATGCGAAGATCCAGGGAGCCGTCACCAAGCTGGACAGTGACGCTGCCGTCCTGGGGAGTCCTGTGCTCAGATATGTCCATTCTGCCCATGATTTTCAACCTGGATATTATCATGTCCTGGAGCTTGCGTGGTATTCTGAGGGTTGTGTGGAGAAAACCGTCCACCCGTATCCTGACCTGCATATCTGTTTTCTGCGGCTCCAGGTGGATGTCTGAGGCGTTGGCGATGCAGGCGTCAATTATGATAAGGTTCACAAGCTTGATGCACAGGGCGGTGTTTTCACTGATGTCGAGCTTCTCGTACTGCGGCTCCCCGCCGGAGTAAGGCGTCTTCGTCACGGTGGCGCACAGTCTGCTGATAATGTCAGCCGCCTCCTCATGGCCGTAAAGGGCGTAAAATGCGCCCTTTACCATTCTCTCGGAGGCTATATTCGGGACTACCGACATGGACGCGGCCTGTTCTATTTCCTTAACAGCGGCATGATCCTGCGGATCGATCATGGCAACATACAGGCGGTCATCCCTTATATCAAAGGGCACTGCGCTCCGTCCCCGCGCCACGTCCAGGGGCACGAATTCCGCAAGCTCACCGGGTATGACCATCCCTGAGAGGTCGACGCTGTCCACACCCATCTGTCTGCCAAGCACGTCAAGCAGCTGCTCCTCGCTGATACTGCCTGCCTCAACGAGAATCTGACCCAGGCGCTTGTCGCTTGTCTCCTGCGCTGACAGCGCAGCGCTCAGCTGTTCGCGGCTTATAAGACCGTCAGACAGAAGGAGCTCACCCATTCTCCGATGCATTTCCACTTAATACCACCTTGACAATCTGACTTCATATAAGGCATTACTGCGCTTAAATTATAATTCCCGCTGGGGCGTAAATCAAGCGCAAATCGAGCTTCTGCGCAGAAAGCGGATACAGGCAGAACGGGGGTCCTCCTTCATGAGGGCCCCCGTTCTTTCGAACACTGCCTTATGCCTTCTCCAGCACAAGGCACTGGAATGTGTCAAGCTTAACGTCCCCTGAGAGCGTTTCGCCTGTCTCCGCGTCGCGGAGAGACTCATGAAGACTGATAGTTAAGCTGTGGTCGTTGAAATTCTGGACGAACCAGAGCCCGCTCCCGTCATCGCGGACGCGGCGAGAGACGGTGACTCCCTCAGGAAAGCTGGCTGCCAACGTGCATGAGGTTCCTGTCTCATGGGTGAGATGCACTGTTAAATCGCGGAGGAAGTCCTCGCCGCATTCGGCGGCAACAAAATACGCCGTGCCCTTACCATAGTTGTTCCTCGTGAGCGCGGGATAGCCGGCATAGAAATCCTTTTCGTAGGTTGCAAGCACCTGCGCACCCTCGCTGTGAACAACAGCGCACAGATCCCGTATGGCATACCGTCTGCCGTCCCAGAGAACCGCGTTCTCGCTGTGAAGCGGACGGACATCGATCTCCTCAGTCCGTATGCCCAGCATATCCCGCAGCGGGTGACTGCCAAGGAAACACATATCCTCGCCGTCCACCTCACCGCTCCAGTAGGTGGTGACGAAGGTGCCTCCGTTTTTCACGTATTCCCGGATGTGTTCCAGCCATTTGCCCCGGTACATGTAGTTAAGGGGAGCTACCACCAGGGAATAGCCGGAGATGTCGGAGTCCATATTCACCAGATCTACATCGACACCCTGCTCCCAGAAGGGACGGTAGTAGTCCATCACCTTTTTGGCGTAGTCCATTCCGTTCACTACCGCCTGAGCATCATCAACTGCCCAGCGGTTCTCCCAGTCAAAGAGAATGGCGACGTCAGGGCGGTTGCATGTCCCGAGGACCTTCGGGGAGAGAGCCTCGAGCCGCGCCCCCACCTGCGCCACCTCCCGGAACACTCTGGTGTCGCTGCCGTTCTTGTGGTCAACCACGGCACCGTGGAACTTCTCGCTGCCTCCGCGGCTCTTCCGCCACTGGAAGTACTGGACGCTGTCGGAGCCGTTGGCGACAGCCTGCATGGAGGAGAGCATGTGCATCCCGGGCCTCTTCAATGTGCAGCGCTTCGCCCAGTTCACAGCGGATGGGACACTCTCCATGAGGAGAAACGGCTGTTTCTTGAAGCTCCTTGTGATGGAGAGGTAGAAGGATGTGTCTGAGGCAAGCTTCACGTCGCTCTCCTCGCTGTGCCAGTGCGGGTAGCTGTCATAGGAGGCCATGTCCAGCTCCTCGGACAGCCTGAAGTAGTCCAGAGGATAGAAAGCGCCCATGAGATTTGCGACAGCAGGTGCGTCGCTGTGCTCCCGCACCGCGGCTATTTCTGCGCGGCAGAAATCGGCGATCCGGTCGCTGACAAAACGGTGCCAGTCCAGCTTCAGCCCGTGAAGGGACTGCTCGCCAATGCGCATGGGACTGTGTATCTCATCCCAGCTGGACACGCGATTTGACCAGAAGTCCGTCCACCAGGCGCGGTTCAGCTCCTCTATTGTCCCGTACCTCGCTTTAAGCCATTCGCGGAACGCCGCCTCACAGTGGGGGCAGTGGCAGGCGGCAGCTTCAGAGTCACCGCCGTACTCGTTGGATATGTGCCACGCCACAAGTCCGGGGTGCTTTCCGAAGCGCTCGGAGAGCGCACTGTCTATGGCGTGCATGCGGGAGCGTACCACCGGAGACGACGGGCAGAAGTTGTGCCTCTCGCCGTGAATGCGCCTCAGTCCCAGCGCAGTGACCTTATTGGCCTCCGGGTAGTTGTCGGTGAGCCACCTCGGCATAGCCCCGGTGGGCGTTGCAAGGATGGTGTAGATGCCGTTCGCATAAAGGTTGTCCATGATTTTCTGGAGCCAGTCAAAGTCAAACCTTCCCTCCTCCGGCTCCAGACGCGACCACGCGAATATGCCCAGCGATACGCAGTTGACGTGGGCTTTCTTCATCAGCTCCACATCCTCCTCAAGAATCTCCGGGTGATCCAGCCACTGATCGGGGTTGTAGTCTCCGCCGTGGAGCAGCCTCAGCGGAGCTCCGATGGCGGCGAGACGGTTTTCAATCATTTCTCATATCCTCCTGATTTCCATTTCCATAATAAGCTTCATATGATATGTGTATGACATATTTACACGAGCCTGATGCCTTCCCTCGTTCCTGCGGATGCGGCTGCGGATAAAATGCACAGCCTTCAAGCGCAGCCTTAAAATAAGCAGAATAACCGTTACGCGGCTATTCTACCATACCCTGGGGTGAAGGTCAAGCTAAAAAGCTTCCTTATGTCTATGTGAAATGAACCATGAAAAACGGCGAATGCAACCGGTTACATTTGAAAAAAGTCTGTTGAAGCGGAGCATGGGGACGGACTTGACGCAACATTACAAATCTGATATTATATTCGCATAAAATGAGACTGGGAAGAAAGGAATATGAAGGATAAAAGGACAGTAACAATCTATGATATAGCCCAGGAGGCCGGCGTCTCAACCGCTACGGTGTCTCGCGTATTGTCAGGCAGTGCCAGCGTCAGCAGGGAGAAGCGGGAGAAGGTCCTCTCCCTGGTTGCAAAGTACGGCTTTCGCCCGAACGCCCTTGCAAGGGGCCTTTCGGACGCCAGGAGCAAGACTATCGGGATACTTACGGCGGATGTGCGCAACCCCTACTACGCTGAGATGTTCGTGGCCTGCGAGGAGGCCGCCGATACCATGGGCTACACTGTGCTGCTGGGCAATACCATGAACAGCCGTGGACAGGAGATCCGGCAGCTTGAGAAATTTCTGGGTCAGCGGACGGAGGCCGTCATACAGATAGGCGGCAGTCCAGATGAGCTTCATACGGATGAGGACTATGCCTCAAGCGTCAGTCAGATGCTGGGCGATATACCGCTGGTGGTCACGGGGAAGCTTGACGGCACCGGTGCACTGAGGGTGTGCATCGACCACATCCGCTGCACACAGCTGCTGATGGAGCACCTGCTTGAGCTGGGACACACGGACATAGCCATGGTCGGCGGACGGGCCGATGTCTACTCCACGTTCCAGAAACGCGCATGCTACAGGGAGATGCTTGAAAAGCGCGGCATACCGTTCCGGCAGGAGCTTGTGGCGGAGGGGAGCTATAACTTCTCATCCGGCTACAGATGCATGAATGAGATATTTGAAAAAGGACTTCGCCCCACAGCCGTCATCGCCATAAACGATTATGCTGCTATGGGGATACGCCAGAGCCTGAGAGAGCATGAATTTGAGATTCCGGACGACATATCGCTGGTGAGCTACGATAACACGGAGCTTGTGCGGATGCAGGATCCTCCGCTCACAAGCGTGGACTACCAGTACCCGCTGTTCGGAAAGACTCTCGTGGAGACAGCTGTCGCGGCCATCGAGGGAGAGAGGGTGCCGGATCTGCAGTGGATCACGCCCCGCTTAAAGGTGCGGAAGAGCTCCGGGAAAGCGCCTGCATGACCGGAGCGCAGCTTAACAATTCTTAATATTTTTTCCGCCCGGTGAACATGGCGCCGGGCGGAATTTTGCGTGTATAAAAAACGTCAGACAGCGGGAAAAAGGGAGAATCAGTAGTAAAAATGCACAAAAAAACGAAAGGCAAATTGTTCAAACCACCGAAAAAAGTAACCGGTTACATGATTATATTGACAAAGGATGAACGACGCGTTATAATCGTTTTGTCTTAAATGGAGATGGTTTGGACATGTTTTTCGTCTATATGACCTAAAACGGCCTTCGTCTTCTCGCTTATCCGCTTAAAAACGGCTTGAAACGTGTGGAAAAAACGATAAAACAGCCAAATGACTGGAAAAATGTTACGAAGCTGTTAAAGCCTTACGATCCGGGGCGCGGGATAAACCGTCTTGACGAGCATACTAATATTATGGCAGAGAGGGGGAACCAGTATGAGAGAGCGTTTTGGGCGGGGAGCCATGATCGCAGTGATGGTGGCTCTGATCCTGGTAAGCTGTGTCTCAATGGGTTCAGGCATGTCCAAGGCAGCCTCAGAGCCTGAACCGATTGACCTGAGCTCCATGGTTTACGATGCGGAGAGCTACAGCGCGTATTTGCAGGCTCACGCGGACGCCGCCCGCCCGACGGATGAGATAGTTATATCCGGCGGGGATTACCTTGAGGCTTCGGAAGATTTTGAAGTCCTCTCCGACTATGAGGGACGCGCGGGGGAGAGCCTTTTAACCCTGGAGGAAGGCTCTGTTACCTACGAGGTGGACATCCCGGAGACGGGTCTCTACCAGCTGCAGCTGACCTACTACCCCGTCGAGGGCAAGAACAACGACATTGAAAGACAGGTCTTCATCAACGGGGAGCTTCCCTTTGAGGAGTCTCAGGACATTCAGTTCACGCGTGTGTGGACCAGTGCTGTTGAGACTGTGGAGCAGGATTCCAGAGGCAACGACGTGCGTCCCAACCAGGTAGAGGTTCCGAGATGGGTGACCTCATGGCTGAAGGACAGCGACGGCTATGTGACTGGGGCGCTCCAGTACTATTTCGAGAAGGGCAAGAACACTATCACGTTCACCTCTGTCAAGGAGCCGATGGTGATAGGTGAGCTTGTGCTTACCCAGGAGGAGGAGCTGCCGACCTATGCCGAGTACAGTGCGGCAAATGAGTCCGCCGGTCGGACAAAGGTGTCGTCGAGCGCCGTTGAGTCCATCAAGATTCAGGGCGAGGCCGCGACGCTCAAATCCAATTCCACTTTGTATCCCATCTCAGACCGCACATCGCCGCTGACTGAGCCGTACAACGCGTCGAAGACGAGGCTCAACACGATCGGCGGGGAAAACTGGAAGCTTGTGGGACAGTGGATAGAATGGGAAATAGAAGTTCCGGAGGACGGACTTTACCAGATAATGATAAAGTACCGCCAGAATCAGAACACCGGCGTTACCGTCTGCCGGTCACTCCAGATAGACGGTGAGGTCCCGTTCCAGGAGGCAGAGGAGCTGTACTTCTTCTACGAGAACAACTGGCAGCTCTCCGTTCTGGGCGACGGGGAGGAGCCCTACTGGTTCTATCTCACGGCAGGGACCCATGAGCTGAGGCTTGAGGTCAGCCTTGGGACAGAGCTCGCCGAGATTCTCTCGGTTGCCAGCGGGGCGGTAGACAAGCTGAACGAGGCCTACCGGCAGCTTCTCATGGTCATCGGCAGCTCCCCGGATACGATGCGCGATTACCAGCTGGAGCTTAAGACCCCCGGTGCGCTTCAGACCCTCGCTGAGCAGTATGTCGTCATCTCAAACCTCAAGGAAATGGTGGACGATTACTCGCAGGGGCGGGGCGGCACTGCGACTCAGGCCATTGACAACCTGATAAACCAGCTTGAGAAAATGACGGCCAAGCCTTCGTCCATTGCGAAGCAGTGGTCCGCATTCAAGGACAATATCGTGTCCCTCAGCTCATGGACACTGACAATGAGTGAGCAGCCGCTGGAGATAGACTATATGCTGATCTGCGGCGAGGGTGCGGAGACTCCGAAGGTAAAGGCCGGCTTCTTCGCCTCCCTGGCGCATGAGATGAAACAGTTCTTCGCGAGCTTTGTGGAGGACTACAACAGCATAGGCGAAGTGTATGACGAGGGCACCGAGACGTTGGAGGTCTGGATTCTTGCCGACAGCACGTCAACCACATCCAGCGGAGGAGGACGTGATCAGGCAAATGTAATAAAGACCCTGGTTGACAACTACTTCGTTCCGTCAAGCAACATTCCGGTGAACGTGAAGCTGGTAAACCGCGACGTGCTTCTTTCCGCTACTCTTGCGGGCGAGGGACCTGATGTCGCGCTTAACGTGGACGGGAAGGAACCGCTGAACTACGCCCTGCGCCACGCCGTGGTGGACCTCACTCAGTTTGACGACTTTGAGGAGGTGTCCGGCTGGTTCTTTGAAGAGGCCATGCAGCAGTTTACGCTGGAGGGCGGAGTGTACGCACTGCCGCAGACAATGTCCTTCCATGTGATGTTCTACCGTGCCGACATTCTGGATGAGCTGGGACTTGAGGTGCCGCGCACCTGGGATGAGTTCTATCAGGCGCTGGCCGTGATCCAGAAGAACAACATGAACGTTGGTATTACTCCGGACTGGACTACATACGCAATGTTCCTCTATCAGCACGGTGGGCAGTATTACACGGAGGACTCGCAGCACAGCGCACTTGATTCTGAGGAGGCTGTGGCTGCCTTCAAGCAGTGGACCGGAAACTATGTGAACTATGGAATGCCGGTGACCTTTGATATGGCAAACCGGTTCCGCACAGGCGAAATGCCGCTGGCTATCGCTGACTACACGCAATATAACTATCTGTCTGTTTTCGCTCCCGAGATAAAGGGCGACTGGGGCTTTACGGTTGTCCCGGGCTATGAGAGAGAGGACGGCACCATTGACCACTCGGTTTCCGCCTGGGAAACGGCATGCATTATCATGGCGACCAGCGACCAGCAGGCAAACGGTTGGGAATTCCTCAAGTGGTGGATGAGCGCCGAGACACAGACCGAGTACGGCAACGAGATAGAAAATGTCCTGGGAGTTTCAGGACGTGTGGCGACCTCAAACCTTGAGGCACTGCAGAGTCTGCCGTGGGCAAGCACGGATTACAGACAGCTGATTGCGCAGCTTGAGTGGGTGAAGGCGCTTCCGCAGGTACCAGGCGGTTATTTCACGGAGCGGCATATCCGCAACGCGTTCTATACTGTCTATAACAATAACGAGGATCCGCGTGAGACACTTCAGGATTACGTGAAGCAGATCGACTACGAGATAGAGCGCAAGCGGCTTGAATTCAACCTTGCTATGGACTGAGGAGGTGCAGACGGTGAAAGAAAATAAAAGCTCCACAGCTCTTCTTGAGAGTGACGCTGCCGTCAGCGTGGCCCAGCCGGGCCCCGGGGGGTCAATCTACACAAGGTACGCTAAGAGGAGACTGGCGCACACATGGAGCGAGATGAAGAGACATGGCGTTTCCTACCTCTTTATTCTGCCGTACTGCCTGATATTCGCAGTGTTCATCCTGCTGCCGGTTCTCATGTCGATGTACTACAGCTTTACGAACTTCAACGTGCTTGAGCCGCCGCGCTTTGTGGGCTGGCAGAACTACGTGAACCTCTTCTTCGCTGACGAGGTCTTCCTGAAGGCCGTGAAGAATACGTTCATGTTCGCGGTGATAACGGGGCCTGTGGGGTACTTCATGGCGCTTTTCATCGCGTGGATGATCAACGACATCCAGAATAAGAAGATCCGCGCGTTCATGACGCTGCTCTTCTACGCGCCGACGATTTCCGGCCAGGCGTATATCGTCTGGAAGTACATCTTCGCCAGCGACAGCTACGGCTTCGCAAACGCGTGGCTGATGAAGCTGGGAATTACCTACAGCCCGATCCTCTGGCTGGAGGACGAGACGTACATAGCGCCAATTCTGATTATAGTGGTGCTGTGGATGAGTATGGGCACCGGGTTCCTCTCATTCATAGCCGGCTTGCAGAATGTGGATCAGACGCTGTACGAGGCGGGCTACATCGACGGAATATCGAACCGTTTCCAGGAGCTGTGGTATATCACTCTCCCATCGATGAAGCCGCAGCTGATGTTCGGCGCTGTGATGACCATCACGAGCTCCTTCGGGATACATGATCAGCTGGCCGCGCTGGCGGGGTTCCCGAGTGTAAACTACGCAGCCCATACGGTGGTCTCCCACCTTATAGATTACGGTACTATCCGATTTGAGATGGGCTACGCATCCGCAATTGCAACGCTGCTGTTCCTGGTCATGATCCTGTGCAATAAGCTCGTTCAGGCGCTGCTCAGAAAGGTGGGACAGTAATATGGCAAAGAGAAGAGCGAAACAGAGCCACTCCATGGTGGGTAATGCGTTCAGCATTTTCATCCTTGTGGTGATGGGCGCGTTCATGGGAATGCCGCTGGTCCTGGCCGTCTGCAACTCCCTGAAGCCGCTGGAGGAGCTGTTCATGTTCCCGCCGCGCTTCTTCGTGCGCAACCCGACCACCTCCAACTACCATGATGTGTTCGTTCTGATGAGCGAGTCGTGGGTGCCGTTCAGCCGGTACATCTTTAACACGGTGCTTATTACGGTGTGCGGTACGCTGGGCCACGTGATAGTTGCAAGCCTTGCCGCGTACGCCCTGGCGAAGCACAAGTTCCCCGGCCGGAACATCATCTTCTGGTTCATAGTGACCGCGCTGATGTTCTCCTCACAGGTTACGGCGATACCGAACTACCTCATTATGTCGAAGCTGAACTGGCTGGATACCTACCTGTCGCTGATAGTTCCCGCTATCGGGAAGCCGATGGGACTCTTCCTCATGAAGCAGTTCATGGAGCAGATCCCCGATTCCCTCATAGAGGCGGCGAGACTTGACGGAGCAGGTGAGGTTAAGATCTTCCGGACCATCATCATGCCCAGCGTGAAACCCGCCTGGCTGACGCTTATCATTTTCTGCTTCCAGGACCTGTGGAACCTGCAGGGCTCCACATACATCTACAGCGAGGAGCTGAAGACTCTGCCCTACGCGCTGTCACAGATTTCCGCAGCCGGTATTTCAAGGGCCGGAGCAACGGCGGCAGTGTCTGTTATCATGATGATCGTCCCGATCACAATTTTCATGCTGTGCCAGAGCAATATCATCGAGACGATGGTATCCTCCGGTATCAAAGAGTGAGGAGGGCGTGCGAATGGATTCAGTGAAGAAGAACCGAGGCAGGAGAGCCAGATCTGTTTTCGCCGCGCTGATTATGGCGGGAGGACTGGCGCTCACATCCGCGGGGACAGCCCTGGCGGATATGCCCTACGACACCTACAGCTATAACTACTACGGGGAGGACGTGGCGCAGCCTCACGTATATATCTATGAGGAGACGCTGACCTTCAAGGACGAGCCGCTTAAGAATCCTCAGGATATGTTTGTTAAGGATGGTTATTTTTACATCGCGGACACGGGCAACTCCCGTATTATTAAGACAAACGAAAAGCAGGAGACGCTCCTCATCATAACAAGCGGGAGAGATGAGAGCGACACTCTTAGCAAGCCGCAGGGAGTGTTTGTCACGGAGGAGGGACACATCTACGTGGCGGACAGCGGCAACGGGCGGCTCGTCGAGTACGACGTGGACGGCACGTTTATACGCGAGATAGGCCGGCCGGAGACAGACCTGATTGACGACTCGGTGGTCTACACACCGCAGAAGGTTGTGGTGGATAACGACGGACGGATTTACGTGACGGCATACGGAATCAACATGGGACTTCTTGAGTTCTCCTCTGCCGGTGTCTTCCAGACATTTATGGGTGCTGCGAAGGTGACTGTATCGACATTTGAGTATATCTGGAAGAACTATTTCTCGACTGATGAGCAGAAGGCTCGTATGGCGACCATCATCCCCACCGAGTACAGCAACATATTCGTGGACAGCGACAATTTCATCTACGCGACCATAAGCAACCTGACCGCGGAGGACGCAATGAACGGCGGCGACATGGTCCGGAGGCTGAACCCCACCGGCGATGACATACTTCGCCGTCTGGGCAACTACGATATAACCGGAGACCTCTATTCAAGTACCGACGGAGACTTCTCATCCTTTGTTGATGTGGCGGCGACGGACTACGGCTGCTATTTCCTGCTGGACAACGCCAACGGAAAGGTTTTCGGGTACGATTACGACGGTAACTCACTGTTTGCCTTCGGGCGGAAGGGAAACAGGGAGGGCAACGTCCAGAACGCCGTGGCTCTCGGGATCAACGAGGACGCCTCGGAGCTCTACATACTGGACTACCAGCTGAACAGCATCCTCGTCTACAGTCTGACTGACTACGGCAACTACCTTCTCTCCGCACTGCGCCTTAATGACAAGGGCGACTCGGACGGGTCCATTGCCGCCTGGAAAGAGGTGCTGCGGCTGAACAGCAACAGCGAGTTTGCCTACACCGGACTTGGAAAGAACTACCTGGCTGAGGGAGATTACAAGACGGCCATGGAGTATTTCAAGAACGGGAACAACAGGAAGTACTACTCCAAGGCGCTGTATTACTACAGGAAGGAGCTGATGGAGGACCATTTCGGGACGATCATGGCGGTGATAGCGGTGGCTGTTCTGATTCCGCTGGTCATCACCTATGTGGGTAAATTCAGGAGATGGAGGGAGAAAGTAAAATGGGTTATGTCAAAGAACTGAAATATGGCTTACATGTTATTTTTCATCCCTTCGACGGCTACTGGGACCTGAAAAGGGAGCACCGGGGGTCGCTGCGCGCGGCGCTGACCTTCGTTGCCATTACGGTTTTCCTGATCACCTTCCAGAAGCAGATGACCGGGTTCCTCTTCAACGAGGTTCGGCTGTCTGACGTGAACGTGGTTGTGGACATCCTGACGGTGGGAATGATATATGTCCTGTGGTGCGTATCGAACTGGTGCCTGACCTCGCTGATGGACGGCGAGGGCGGTATGCGGGATATCTTTATAGCGACAGGATACTCGCTTCTTCCGCTGATACTGATTCGGTTTCCGATGGTTCTGCTCTCGCTGGTCATTACCCAGGATGAGGCGGCATTCTACTACATTTTCGATGTCTTCAGCTACATCTGGACGGGGTTCCTGGTCTTTTTCGGGACAATGGTAACACATCAGTATTCCTTCAAGAAGACCGTGCTGACCGTGCTGTGTACGATCCTGGGCATGGCAATTATCATTTTCATCGGCTTGCTGTTCTTCAACGTGATAGAGCAGATGGTGAACTTCGTGATTACCATCTACCGCGAGATCAGGTTTTAGAGGGAGGGGAAGAGAATGAAGAAAAAACGGGTTCTTCGCGTCACGGCACTGCTGCTGATGACTGCGCTTCTCGTCTCTCTGAGCGTCTCCCAGAATGCATCGGCTGATACGCCGGCTGCGACAGCGCTGTACAAGGAGGACGATTACAGCCCCTCAACAATGACGGACGAGGAGAGGGCGGCGCAGCCGGGCCTTGGTGACATGACGTGGGTGGCAGAGAACGATTCCCTTGCCATGTATATAGATGAGGAGGAGACGGATGTCGCTGTTGTAGTGAAGGCTACCGGGGATGTCTGGTACTCAAATCCCCCCGACGCGGAGGATGATCCCATAGCTTCCGACTACAACCGCCGTCAGCTTAAGTCTCAGATACAGCTCCAGTATTATAATGAGTCGGTCCAGCTAAATCTGATGGACAATTACAGCGACTCAGTACAATACGGGGCGTTTGAGATTCAGTATCTGACGGATGGAGTCAGCATCCTCTATCATCTGGGCACCGCGGGATCACAGCGGATTCTGCCTGAGGTGATAAGTGTGGAGAGGCTGGAGGAGTTTGCTTCGAGGCTGGACTCATCTGATTCCAAGAAGCTTCTGCGCAACTATACGAAGCTTGACAAGGACGAACTGAGCGAGGCCGATTACAAGGAGTATCTTGAGACATATCCGAGCCTGGCAGATTTCCCGATCTATATCATAAGGTCGAGCGTCAAGGACTACATCAGAGATCAGCTGGCGGAGTACCTGGCGGAGGCCGGCTACACGGAGGAGGATCTCGACTACGACCTCACTGAGAACGGCTACTCCACCGAGGACACCAGCGCGTGGTTTGACGTCCCGATGACGTACCGCCTGTCAGGGGAGAACCTGATGGTGGAGGTGGATCCTGATTCCATAGTATACAACACGGACGGGTACTACCTTACGACCGTTTCACTGATGCCGTTTTTCGGGGCGGCTGGCACTGATGAGGAAGGATATATATTCGTCCCTGACGGGTGCGGCGCACTTATAAATCTCAACAATGGCAGCACCTATACATATAGCGCCATGGTCTATGGGACGGACGCCACCATGAACGCACTCCTAGAGAGCCAGTCGGAGGTGGATCAGAATCTGACCATAAAGATGCCTGTGTTCGGACTTAAGTCCGGGGATACGGCGTGGTATTGCATTATAGACGACGGCGACGCTTATGCGTCTGTGAACGCAACGGTCTCCGGAACGCTGACAAGCTACAACTCAGTTTATCCGAGCTTTCAGTACCTGGAGTATGGCGAGAGTTCGCTTACCGGAATGGTTGGTTCGAACAGCTTCCAGATGTACTCTGAGGCGGGCTTCAGCGGTCGTTATAGGCTGCGTTTCTCCTTCCTCAACGGGGGAGCCGCAACCTACGCGGGCATGGCGAACGGATACAGGACGTATCTGCTTGACAACGGTGTGCTTGGAAACCGCGTGGAGGCCACTGACGTGCCGTTTTACGCTGAGATGCTGGGAGCCATCGACACGTACGCAACGTTCCTGGGAGTAAAATACAGTTCTGTCGTCCCCGTCACCACCTATGCTGAGGCTTCTGAGATAGTGGATGAGCTGATATCCGGCGGAGTAAAGAACCTGAACGTGGTTTACTCAGGATGGGCCAAGGGCGGTCTGCACGGCGGGCCGTATACGAGCCTTTCAAGTCTCAAGAAGCTAAACCAGGGCGGGATGAGCCAGAAGGAGTTCCTGGAGGAGATGAGCTCAAAGGACGTGGACACGTTCCTGACGCTTCAGCTTCAGTACGTCTATGATGACGGGCTTTTTGACGGCTACTCCCCCATGAGCAACGCGCCGAAATACTTTGACCGTTCAAACGTCACCCAGGGTGTGTACTATCTCTCCAACAACAAGCGTGACGACGAACAGGAGATTGACCTCATAAGTCCATATTTTGTGGACAGCGTGGCTCAGAAGGTGATTAAGAAGCTCTCCAACGTGAACGCGGGAATAAACCTCGGCACGATAAGCTGGAATCTGTATACGGACCAGCTCACGGAGCGGTATACAGACAGGCAGCAGGCGGCTCTTTACAACCAGGCTGCTGTTGACCGTCTGAACAATTCCTTCGAGGGCATGGTTCTGGGCGACAATGTGAACGCGTATATTCTGGGCAATGTTAACGAGATGATTAACGCCCCGATGGATTCCAACCGCACCCGGATCATTGATGAGACAGTCCCCTTCTATGAGATGGTGATCCATGGATACATCGAGTTCGCCGGCGACATGCTCAACATGTCGGATGACTACCAGACGACGCTGCTGAAGAGCATTGAGTCCGGAGCTGGCCTCTATTTCCAGTGGATATACGAGGACAACTCAGTGATGAAGGAGACCGACTTTGAGAACCTCTATTCCGTGAATTACTCCGCGTGGATTGACAGGGCGCTGGAGGACTATAAGACGGTGAATGAGGCACTTGGATCCCTGCAGAGTCAGACAATAGTGGATCATGAGATAGTGTCGGATGATGTGGTTCGCGTGACCTATGAGAAAGGAACGCAGGTACTGGTCAATTACACCCACGAGGATGTCGTTGTGGACGGCGTCCAGGTGGCGGCCAGGAGCTTCGCGGTGGTGGAAGCATGAATAAACGCGGATATGTAAAAAGAGTCGATGGCAAGGCCCGCCTTACGCTGATGGGGCGGAACGCCCTCGCGGGTTACACTTTCATTCTCCCGTTTTTGATAGGCTTTATCGGTATATTCCTTCCGATGATATTCAAGTCCATTCAGTTCAGCTTCAGCAACATGACGGTCGGAGACAATGGGTACGAGCTCACAAAGGCGGCCAACGGGGGACTTGAGCACTACATCCGCGCGCTGACCATAGATCCGGACTTTAACCAGATGCTGCTGAACGCCATTGTGGACATGTGTACAACAGTTCCGCTGGTGCTGATATTCAGTTTCTTCATGGCAAATATCCTTAACCAGAAGTTCCATGGCAGGGCTGCCGCGAGAAGCATACTGTTCTTCCCGGTCATTCTTACCTCCGGAGTCATACTTGGCCTTGAGAACTCAGACCTTCTGATCTCCACACTGAACCCAACCGGAGAGACAGCGGCGGATCTGGCCACCATGCACAATGTGGCGAGTCTGCTCCTCAATTACACTGACCTTCCTGAGAGCGTGGTTTTATTCCTTGCAAATGCCGTAAACGGGGTGTATGATATCATCATAGCCTCGGGCGTTCAGATACTTATCTTCCTCTCAGGACTTCAGTCCATAAGCCCGTCCCTCTATGAGTCCGCATCCATGGAGGGCGCGACGGCCTGGGAGACATTCTGGAAGATAACGTTTCCGATGATAAGTCCCCTGATTCTGGTGAACAGCATCTATACGATCATAGATTCGTTTATCAGTGAGACGAATGAGATCATGACGGAGATCGAGGACACCATCTTCACGGAGGTCAAGTACGGCCTTGGCTCAGCCATGGCATGGATTTACTTCATATGTATAGTGGTCATACTGCTTGTGGTGGGCGGCATCATATCCAAGCACGTCTACTACAACGACGAGCCGTAAGGGGAGGAGGGTGAAGCTTATGGAGACCGCAAAGAGAAGACGCAGTTTTTCCCTCCCGAGACTTGGGAGCTTTCTGTGGAGCATCATTCGCGGAGTTATAGTGATCGGGATCTGCTTTACAATTTTGCAGCCCCTCATTCTGAAGGTCAGCGTTTCGTTCATGAGCGAGCGTGATCTTTATGATTCCAGCGTACAGTACATTCCGAAGCATTTCACGTTGGATAACTACAAGCTTGCCATAAAGGGCATGAATTATACGGAATCGCTTCCCCGCACGATAATAATATCTGCGATTATAGCGTTCCTTCAGCTTTGCAGCTGCATGCTGACGGCATATGGCTTCGCGCGGTTCCGATTCCCGCTTAAAGGACTTCTATTCGGGGCAGTCATTCTTACCCTGATTGTCCCGCCCCAGATCATCATGCTCCCGCTGTTCATGAACTTCAGGTTCTTTGATGTCTTCGGTATTGTCTCCCTGATCAAGGGGAATCCGGTGAATCTGCTTAACTCGATCTGGCCTTCGGTCATCATGGCAGCTACCTGCACCGGCCTTAAGAACGGACTTTACATCTACATGCTCCGTCAGTTCTTCAAGGGCATGCCGAAGGAGCTCGAAGAGGCCGCTTTCATGGACGGCTGCGGCAAGCTGAGGACATTCCTTCAGATCATAGTTCCAAGTTCAGTTCCTATGATGGTTACGATTTTCCTGTTCGGGTTTGTGTGGTCCTGGACGGATTCCTTCTACACATCCCTGTTCATGAAGAATATGGAGATCATACCCACGTCCCTGTCATCACTGGCTGCACAGGTCTACAACGAGTACACGAACTTTGGCGGCAGCATGAACTTCATAAGTCCGGGCTTTGTGTCTATGATGAACAACACCGGAACAATTCTCGCCGTGGTGCCGCTGATCATTCTGTACCTTGTGTGCCAGAGGTACTTCGTTGAGGGAATTGAGCGCTCTGGTATCGTCGGCTGATAAGCCGTAAAAACCGGGATAACGGCGGGTCTTTCCCGCAAAGACCCGCCTGTCCATACACATTTATTTTTGACTGCGAAAAGCAGGAAAGGAGAGGTGCGAAAAATGAAAATGAACACCCTGAAAAAGCTGGTGTGCCTGGTTCTGAGTCTTGCTATGCTCTTTGCCCTGGCTGCCTGCGGAGGCACAACAGATGAAGATGGCGACACAGGCAACGACAGCAGCACGGGAAACAACGACAGCAGCACTGGAAACAACGACAGCAGCACGGGAAACAACGACAGCAGCACTGGAAACGACACAGAAGAAGAGGTTGACGAGCTTGAGGGAATTGACTTCGGCGGTCGTGTCTTCAAGATAGGCAGCTACTACGATATGACCCCTGATCCCTCAGAGAGTGCTCTTAAAGAGGCGCTTGCCAACCGCATCGCGGAGGTTGAGGAGAAGTGCAACTGCACAATCGAGTTTGTGCAGATCGACGGCGACTACATGTCTGAGTATGTAACGAGCGTTCTTGCCGGAGATCCGATCGTGGACATCGGTTATGTTGTGACCTACAGACTGCTCCCGTCCCTTATCGAGGGCGGCATAGCCTATCCTCTGAGCCAGTGTGAGGCTCTTGACCTCTCAGAGTACAAGTGGCGTTCCGACGTTACTGAGGCTGGTACCTACAAGGGCGAGCAGTACATGATGCTCATGAAGGACCCTGAGATCCGCTACGGTATTTTCTGGAACAAGACACTGTTTGACCGCTACGGTCTGCCTGACCTTTACGAGCTGGTCGAGAACGACGAGTGGACATGGGAGAAGTTCAAAGAGGTTGCTCAGCAGGGGAACATCCTCGATTCTGACGGCAACATCTCCATCTATGGCTTCAACGCCCGCGAGAGTCTTGCTTGGTGCTACATCTACTCCAACGGCGCGGATGTGGCGACAAAGACCGACAGCGGCCTTGAGGTTGACCTGAGCGATTCCAAGGTTATGGAGGCGCTCACAGCCCTTCAGGACTTCACTACTAATGTTACATATCGTGGATCCATCGACTGGTCCACTGAGAGCTGGGATTCCTTCATCACGGACTTCCGCGACGGCAAGTATATGATGTGCCTTGAGGAGTTCTGGATTTCCTACAGCTATCTCAATGATGAGGATACCGGGATGTCCGATGAGTGGGGCTGGGTACCGTTCCCGAAGGGACCGTCCGCCACTGACTGGTCCTGCTATGGCAAGGAGTTCGGCGCCCGCTTCATTCTGAACGGTGTTGAGGATCCTGACCAGGTTGCTCTTATGTATGACCTGATCACCGACATTGCTGACACCGACGAGGAGTGGGATGAGCTGCTTGAGGATCGTCTTGAGAACTGGTGCGACGATCAGGAGACTGTGGAGCTTGTAAGCTACATAACATCTCAGGGTCTGTCGATGATTGATACAATTAAGGGCTTCAGTGACCTGAACAGTGCCGTTAACTCGATGTTCGACGCTGTATCTAATGGCAGCATGACGCCGGCCACCGCTCTTGAGACGTATCAGTCGCAGATCGACAAGGCTGTCGAGGATCTGAAGGATTATGACTACGAGGCTGAGCTCATCGATACCTACGTAACTGACGAGGACGCCGGCTGATTTAGCCCGGGGGTTTGAAAGTTTCTGACTGAAAATTGCAGCGGGATGAAGATTCTTACGGGAACGCAGCCCGGTTGCAGATGCAAAATGGCCGCCTCCAGCGGCCATTTTGCTTCATTTGGGAGAAGTTGCAGCCACAATGATTTTTATACGATGGATGAGTATAAAAGGACAGATTTTATGAGCCGATTTGTTATTGGAAAAGGTGAATTTTTACTGGATGGAAAGCCTTTCAAGCTGCTCTCAGGCGCGCTGCACTATTTTCGCGTCGTTCCGGAGCAGTGGGAGGACAGGCTGAGGAAGCTGCGGGCTATGGGACTCAATACAGTGGAGACATACATACCCTGGAATCTCCACGAGCCGCAGCGTGAAAAATACGTTTTTTCCCGCGGACTTGATGTGGGGGAATTTCTGCGGACAGCACAGAAGCTCGGCCTTTACGCAATAGTACGGCCGTCGCCGTTCATATGTGCTGAATGGGAATTCGGGGGCCTGCCGGCCTGGCTGCTGGATGGTGAGGAGCCAATTCCTGTCCGGGTGAGGGAGGGACCGTTTCTTGATTATATGGACTGCTATTACGGCGCCCTTATGCCGGTGCTTGCACCGTTGCAGATAGACGAGGGCGGGCCAATACTGCTGATGCAGGTTGAAAATGAGTACGGAGCGTACGGAAATGATACGGAGTATCTCAAAAAGATGGCCGCAATCCTTCGCCGCCACGGGGCGACTGTCCCGTTTATTACGTCGGACAACTTCGAAAACGACCTCAGACGCGGGATAGTGCCTGACGCGCTGCCCACGGCCAACTTTGGCTCGGGCGCTGCGGAGAAATTTGAAAAGCTGGCTCAGGTAAACGGCGGCGGGCCGCTTATGTGTACCGAGTTCTGGGACGGCTGGTTTGACGCGTGGGGAGACGAAGCCCACAATACCACCAGCGCTGAAAAGGCCGCGAGAGAGCTGGAGGAGGTTGTCAGCCGGGGCAGTGTCAATATCTATATGTTCTGCGGAGGCACAAACTTCGGCTTTATGAACGGATCAAATTATTATGAAAAGCTTGCGCCTGACGTGACAAGCTACGATTATGACGCGCCTCTTTCAGAGGGAGGCGCAATTACGGAGAAATATCTTGCCTTCCGCAGAGTCTTAGAGAAATATAGCGACGTCCAGGACCCGGTTCCCGAAAATCCGAAAACCGCAGCATATGGCAGACTTGAGGAGACAGGCCGCGCGGCGCTCCTCGGATCGCTTGACGCCGTAGCAGCTTCGTATAAGCTCCAGGAGCCATGCTGTATGGAGAAGCTCGGGCAGAGCTATGGATATATACTTTACAGACATAAAATGGAGAGAAACGCAGAAAGTCTGGTCATTCCAGCCATGGATCGCGTCAAGGTTCTGGTCGATGGAAGGACAGTACTCACGCTGCTGGACAGGGAAATTCCCGGTGAGCACGCAGTTTCCATAGACAGTGGGAGTACGCTGGATATTCTGGTTGAAAATATGGGACGTGTGAATTACGGGCCACGTCTGCGGAACCAGAGAAAGGGATTGATAGGGCCTGTCCTGGCGGACGGGGAGGTGCTTAGAGGATGGGAGGCGTATTCGCTGCCCCTCACTGACCTTGACGGACTTGCGTTCAGCAAGGCAGAGGTCACAGGGCCATGCTTTCACCGATTTGTATTTAAACTGGATGGGGATCCGGATGACACCTGGCTGGACTACTCAGGCTGGGGCAAGGGCTGTGCGTTCGTGAACAGGTTCAACCTTGGCCGCTACTGGGAGATCGGCCCACAGAAAAGATTATATATTCCAGCTCCACTATTGCATTCGGGAGAAAATGAGGTTATACTCTTTGAGACGGAGGATCGTGACCCCGGCGCAGTGACGCTTGTCGGGGAACCACAGCTCTGACGCCCATTTAATTAAATCAAGGAGAAGGTTATGGCGTATATCATTATAAATACCGGCCGTTCCAGGGGCACCATCAACCGGAACATCTATGGCCATTTTTCTGAGCATCTGGGCCGCTGCATCTATGAGGGACTGTATGTGGGGGAGAACTCGGCGATACCGAATGAGGACGGAATGCGCACCGACGTGCTGAACGCGCTGCGTCGTGTCCGAGTGCCGGTGCTGCGCTGGCCCGGGGGCTGCTTCGCGGACACCTACCACTGGATGGACGGCATCGGCCCTGGGCCTGCCCGCAAGACGATTGTGAATACCAACTGGGGCGGAGTCACGGAGGATAACTCATTTGGCACTCATGAGTTTCTGACGCTTTGCGAAAAGCTTGGCTGTGAGCCGTACATAAGCGGAAATATCGGAAGCGGCACAGTACACGAGTTTTCCGACTGGGTGGAGTATTGCAACATGGGCGGAGAATCACCCATGGCGGCGCTCCGCAGACAGAATGGGCGTGAAGACCCATGGAACGTCAGATACTGGGGCCTTGGCAACGAGGCGTGGGGCTGCGGCGGCAACATGCGCCCGGAGTACTACGCGGATCTGTGCCGTCAGTACTCAACCTTCCTGCGGACATATGACCGGAAGCACCCGCTTTATAAGATTGCGTCGGGCGCCAATGTGGATGACTATCGCTGGACAGAGGTTGTGACGCGGGAGGCTGGGGAGCTTGTGAACGCCGTGTCGCTTCACTACTACACCGTTCCGGGCGACTGGAAGCACAAGGGCAGTGCCACGGACTTTACAAGGCAGGAATATTATGTGACTCTCGCCAAGGCACTGAGGATGAAGGAGCTGCTTGATAACCACATCCGGGCGATAGAACAGAATGAGAAGATGACCGAGGAGAAGAAGGAAAAAACCGGCCTTGTTGTGGACGAGTGGGGAACATGGTTCGATGTGGAGCCGGGGACAGAGCCGGGGTTCCTGTACCAGCAGAACACGATGCGTGACGCCATTGTGGCGGCCTTGACGCTGAATCTGTTCAATGACCGCTGCGACAGAGTGGTCATGGCTAACATAGCCCAGGTTGCAAATGTACTCCAGAGCCTTGTCCTGACGGAGGGCCCTGAAATGATTCTGACGCCAACGTATCATGTGTTTGACATGTACAAGGACCACCAGGACGCAAAGCAGCTTGAGACCTACGCCGAGACGCGGCTTGTCGGGGCTGCAGACTATACTGTCCCGACTCTCAGCGTCTCAGCCAGCGAACAGAAGAACGGGAATATACTTCTCACAGCGGCAAATCTCAGTGACAATGAGAGCGCACCTGTGCGCTGCTTAGTCGCTGGGCGCAGGGGAGGGGCCGTGGAAGCCAGGGTGCTCACCGGCGCCGTTGACGCCCGGAACACATTTGAGGTGCCGGACGCTGTACACCCTGTTCCCCTTGCCGTCACAGCGGCGGAGGACGGCTTTTCGGCGGTACTGCCGCCATGCTCTGTTGCGGCGTTCACTATTGCGGCCGAATAAAGATGAATTCAGGAGGTAAAGATGCTCTATCCCATTGAAAATGAAGTCCGTCAGCGCAAGGAGCTGAACGGCATCTGGCGCTTCCGCCCGGAGTCTGAGCCAGGCGAGGGTGAGCGGGATAAATGGTGTGAGGGGCTGCCCTCACCCACCATGGAGATGCCTGTGCCGGCCAGCTACAACGATATAACGACTGACAGGAGCCTGAGAGACCATGTGGGTGTGGTCTGGTATGAACGGGACCTTGTGGTTCCGGAGGCGTGGCTGAAGGAGAGAGTGGTGCTGCGCTTCGGCGCGGCGGCGCATCACGCTGTGGTATACGTGAACGGCAGGGAGCTTATGCGACACAAGGGCGGGTTCCTGCCCTTCGAGGCGGAGGTGACAGACCTCGTAAAGGCGGGAAGCAACAGGCTTGTCGTCGCGCTCTCCAATGTCCTTGACTGGAGCTGTCTGCCTGTGGGCTGGGTCAGAGAGGATTGCCTGGGGAAGCAGGAGCAGAAGTATAACTTCGATTTCTTCAACTACTCAGGTCTGCACAGGCCTGTGGTGCTTTACACGACGCCGAGGACATATGTGGATCAGATATGGACAAATACGCAGATAAGCGGAAAAGACGGGATTATCCGCTATGAGGCGTCGATCGTGGGCGAATCCGTACCTGTGAAGGCGGAGGCTTATGATGCCGGCGGTGTCTGCGTTGCGGCCTGTGACGGGAGTTGCGGTGCGCTTGTGATCCCCTCTGCGCATCTGTGGGAGCCTGGCAATGCGTATCTTTACAGCCTTGTTATCACGGCAGGGAGAGATCACTATGAGCTTCCCGTGGGCATACGGACGGTGAAGGTGACGGAGAAGCAGTTCCTCATAAACGGAAAGCCCTTCCGCTTCAGAGGCTTCGGGAAGCACGAGGACAGCGATATCCGCGGCAAGGGCCTGGATGAGGCTGTAAACGTCAGAGATTTTGAACTGCTGCGATGGATAGGAGCAAATTCCTTCCGCACCTCGCACTATCCATACTCCGAAGAGATAATGCAGATGGCCGACAGGCAGGGCGTCGTTATTATAGACGAGGTGCCCGCTGTGGGAATGAATTTCTTCTCCAGCGAGTCCGTTTTCCAGGAGAAGCGGGTGAATGAAGCCACGCTGGCCTATCACAAGGAAGCTCTGACAGAGCTTTATAACCGCGACAGAAACCACCCGTGCGTTGTTATGTGGAGTGTAGCCAATGAGCCAAAGACCGATGAGGAGGGCGCGGAGGCGTACTTCAAGGAGATAACGGATCACATGCGCTCATTGGACAGCACAAGGCCGGTTACTGTGGTTATAAACTCCAATGCTGAGACGGACCGCGTGGGGCAATTTCTGGATGTGATATGTGTAAACCGCTATTTTGGCTGGTACAGCGACACAGGCAGACTGGACCGTATTTACCCGATCATGAGAGAGGACCTTCAGAAGTGGTTCAGGAAGTACAGACGCCCGGTTCTGGTAACTGAGTACGGAGCTGACGCCGTGGCGGGGATTCACAAGCTTCCGGAGGTCATGTTCACCGAGGAGTTCCAGGTCCAGTACCTGCTGGAGAACGACAGGGCAATAGATGAGTGTGACTTCGTGATTGGTGAGCACATCTGGGCATTCGCGGACTTCAATACAAACGCGGATCTGCGCCGCGTGGATGGAAACCGCAAGGGCGTATTCACACGCCAGCGCCAGCCGAAAATGGCGGCCTACGCCATACGCAGACGCTGGACGGGCAAGGACGCCTTTTAATGGAACACGGCTTTATCTGGCTGGCGGACGAGGCTGAGAAGACTGAGACGGCTGAGACGGAGCTGGTATATTTCCGTGGGCGGCTGACTCTGGACGATGTTCCGGAGAGCTTCCCGGTGCGTGTCGCCGCCGAGACAAGGTATAAGCTGTGGGTGAACGGAGTCTTTCTTGGGGCAGGTCCGGCCAAGGGAAACCGGGAGGAGCGTTATTTTGACACAGTGGATCTGTCCGCAGCCCTAAGGGCAGGGGATAACGTGGTGGCTGTTGCCGTGCTGCGTTACCCTCCGGGGCGCTCAGGGAACCAGAGCGTCCTGAGAAGCGGGACTCCGGGTCTTGCTGTGGTGAGCGTCGCCGCAGGAGAGGATGGCGTTCCGGCTTTCTCCACTGGGCCTGACTGGCGTGCGCACCGGGACAGCTCAATCAGATTTGCTGCGGAGAATCCCTGGTATGCGCCATTGCAGTTTTATGAGGAGGCATCCGGGGACGCAGCGCTCCTTAACTGGAGGGAGCCATTGTACGATGACAGCGGCTGGAACCACGCCGTTCCGGCTGCGGGACGGGAGCTTTCACCGCGTCCTGTACCGCTTCTCAGACAGGAGATCGGAGGCTTCAGAGGCATATCGAAATGCTCCTGCGACGCCGCCAGGAGTGCCTGGGACGCGTTTCGTGAGGGGCATCCGCTTTGCGTCCCGGCGGGAAGCTGCGTTTGGGCGGACTTTGACGCCGGAGCGCTGTCAACAGGGTATCTGCACCTGGCTGTCGCCGGAGGGGCGGGGGCAAAGGTGACGCTTCTGCAGTCTGAGTGCTATGTGGAGAGTCTGCCTGAGAAAGCGGGATACAGGGTACTTCCCCGAAAGGGGGACCGCTCTGACGCATCAGGGGAGCTTGTGGGCTATGTGGACAGGTACACTGTCTGCGGAGGCGGCACAGATGCGCTGCCGGAGGTGTATGAGCCGTACTGGTTCAGAACGTTCAGATATGTGCGCCTCACGGTGGAGACCTCGGGCGAACCTCTGACCTTGCTTGGATTTGACTACACCGAAACGGAGTACCCGCTTGAGGTCAGAACTCATGTGACCACCTCTGATCCGGGGATGGATGGAATCTGGGACATATCGCTCCGCTCCCTGCGCCTGTGTATGCACGAGACGTATGAGGACTGTCCGTTCTATGAGCAGCTTCAATACACTATGGACGCCAGAAGTGAGATGCTGTATACCTACGCTGTGTCGGGTGATGACCGTCTGGCGCGGCGGTGCATGGAGGATTTCCGAGCCTCCGCGAGGCCGGATGGGATGCTGGACGCCCGCGCTCCCAGTGTGGATCCCAATGTCATACCGGGATTTTCCATTTATTACATCGGGATGCTCCGGGATCACATGATGTATTTCGGTGACAGAGCGCTGCTGGAACGCCACATGCCGACGGTGCGGGGAATACTGAATTATTTTCATACTAGAAGAGATTCAAGGGGTCTGGTGGACAGACTCGGAAGCTACAATGGAGCGGGGCCGGTGTGGTCCTTTATCGACTGGACGCCGCGGTGGCGGACGGGAGTGCCTCCGGCAGTGGACCACGGCCCGCTGACAATGGAGAGCCTCCTTTACCTGCTCGGGCTGGAATACGCGGCAGAGCTGTGTGGGTATCTGGAGCTTGAGGAGGAACGCGCGGATCTGGAAAACCGCGCCGAGGAGCTTAGAGGCGCTGTCAGGAAATTCTGTCTCGGTGCCGACGGACTGCTGCGCGATGGCCCGGAGGTGGAGGATATAAGCCAGCACGGACAGGTGTTCGGCGCCTTAACAGGTACGCTCACAAGGACTCAGGGGCGGGCGGTCCTTGAGAGGACGCTTAAGGAACCGGAGAAGTATCCGCAATGTTCTGTGGCAATGGCGTTTTATCTGTTCAGGGCTCTGGAGCGCTGTGAATTGTATGAGTACACAGGGGAGCTGTGGAGTGCGTGGAGGCGTATGGTTGAGGATCATATGACAACCTGCGCTGAAAGTGCGGGCAATCCGCGCAGCGATTGTCACGCCTGGGGCGCACTGGCGCTGTGGGAGCTCCCGTCGGCGGTGCTGGGTGTGCGGCCGGCTGAGCCCGGATGTGGGAGATTGCTGGTAAAGCCGCTTCCGGGAATATTTACCTCTGCCGAGGGGGAAGTGATTACTCCGCGCGGAGTGGTGAAGGTCAGCTGGCGGATGGTGAATGGGAGACTTGAACTGGATGCCAGCGGCCCGCAGGGAGTTGAGCTTGAGATGGAGCCAGGGGGGAGCTCCCTGGCTGGACAGACTTGTGATGTCAGGGGGAATACGAAATGAAGCTTACAATAAAAATTGAGAACGCCGCGGGCACAGCATTGGCGGAGAGCGGGTCCGGGGAGCGGGTCTCTTTTCTCTGGGATCAGCCCTATGAGGACGGGGATCGGGTGGTGCTGGAGCTGGACAGGGAGGGGAGCTTCCTTGTGATCCAGCTGGAGGACACACTGCCGCCGGAGCTTGTCTATATACCTGGCAGCAGAATGGACTACCCCATCCCGCCGGCAGATAACAGACCAAATTATTCTCCAAGGAGCTTTACGGGTTCAAGGCATCTTCTGCGGGCGCATTTTGCCTCAGCTGAGGAGATAGCTGCCAGGCGTGACCTGGCGAGGAACGTCTATGACTGTCACGGGGAGCATGGCTTCTTCCCACACGCCATGGCGAATGTGGAGACGCGGGGCGAGGCGGTCTTTGCCGCGAGAAACGCGATAGACGGTGTGTTTGAGAACAGCTCCCATGGCCCATGGCCTTACGAGAGCTGGGGGATAAACCGGGATCCGAACGCGGTGCTGCGCCTCTCCTTTGGCCGCAGGGTGCTGGTTGACGAGATTCGGCTGACATTACGGGCGGATTTCCCCCACGACAGCTGGTGGGAACAGGTGACTGTGCTCTTCAGTGACGGCTCTGTGGAGAGGCTGGATACTGTGAAGACAGCCTCGCCGCAGTCATTTCATCTGGAGCAGCGGGAAGTGGAGTGGCTGGAGCTTAGGGAGCTTAAAAAGGCTCAGGACGACAGCCCGTTCCCGGCACTGACGGAGCTGGAGGTCTTCGGAGTGGAGCTTAAGGATTCAACGGCC